>CANQZL010000005.1 GCA_947628325.1 uncultured Bacilli bacterium | reverse complement strand
GTTAAAAAAATTCTTAATTTAAGAGTTTTTGATGATGAACAAGGAATTATGAATAAGTCAGTATTAGATGTTAATGGTAGTATTTTATCTATTTCACAATTTACTTTATATGGAGATGTTAAAAAAGGGAATCGTCCTAGTTATATAAAGGCTTTAGGAGGAGATAAAGCTTTACCATTATATGATAAATTTAATGAATTATTAAGAAGTCAGATTAAAGTAGAAACAGGTGTATTTGGGGCAGATATGAAGGTATCTATTAATAATGATGGACCTTGTACAATTATTATAGATACAGATTATAGATAGGTGGTTTTGATGAAAGATTTAATAAAGACAGCAATTGTTGTTGGAACTGTCATAGTAATAACTTTTTTATATTTCTTTATAGCTGGAAATATTAAAGAAGGAGTTGAAATGCTAACAAGAAATAAATTAGATTTAACTGATCCAACGATTTTGGTATTACAAGATCGTATTCATAATAATGATGATTTAAGAAAAGCTAAACTTGTTCCTGCTGAATTAAGTAGTGAAGATATTATAAAATATGCTTTGATTAAACTAGATAAAGATAGTTATAAAGAAGAAACTATTAAGCCAACGAAAATTGTTTGTGAAGTAACTAATGATATTAATTTTATATCTAGTAGTGATTGTAAGATTAGAATAATAAATAATGATGCTTTTTATGATTTTGAAAAGAAAGTCTTTAATATTGAAACGGAATTAGATTTTAAAGATATAAATTATAAAGGACTAAATTGTAAAAATAATGGAAATAATTATTATTGTTTAGAAACTCCTTATAATGAAGAAAAACTTGGTTTTTCTTTACTAAGTGAAGCTTATGAAGAAAAAGGTAATGTTTATGTAAGAGAGTATTATTTAAGAATTGTCTTAGATGATAATGAATTATGTAATAAGTATTTTGGTAAAGATAATTGTCTAAATAAAACTAATATTGATAGAGAAATTATATCTGATGATAATATTAAAGAAGATGGTGTTTTATATGAACATATCTTTAGTAAAAATGAAAATAGTTTTTATTTAAAAGAAAGTTATATAGTTGATGAAAGATAGAAAATAATATTTTAAATGTGATAAAATAGATAATATGAAGAGGTGAATGTAATGTATCAAAAACCACCGATGATGAGTAAAAAGAAAAGGATTGAATTAATAATTTTAATATGCATTATTGTATGGATAATTATTTTTATGGTTAATTATTTTAGATATTCTGATAGTAAACCTTTGTTTTTAGCTATTCATACAACTAAAAAGTATGATGATGGAATAGTAGAAGAATATATTTCTTTAGGTTATATTTATCGTTCATATCAAAGAAATGCTATTAAAAAAGAAGAACTTGTACCATTTTGGGTAGGAAGAGAAAACCCTAAAGCTTTACCTGATTTGCCTGTTGTGCCAACTGATTATGATATTCCTGAAAATCGTGGAAGACTAGATAAGTACCGAGGTATTTTATATTATTATGATAAATCTCATGAGTTAGTTGGAACATATAAATGTCTTAATAGTACTCACGATTGCAATAAAGCTTTTGGTGGTCATGATCAATATAATACAGTTAATAAAGATCCATTGACAGCTTTAACTAGTGAGCATGTATTAGGAACTATTCATGATAAATTTGCTTTTGTTGATGATTCTGTTCCTCAAGAAAGTGAATATGGAGATTTAACATATTCAAGAACTATTTATTTATATCAATATTCTGCTGAAGATCCAAAAATTCTTGCTAAATTTGCCGATGTAAAAGAAAGTAATTATGATGAAGATAAAGAAATTGCTTCAGGTGATAATAGTTGGTATATTGTTAAAAGTATGGATAATAATAAATGGGGCGTTATTGATATAAAAGAATCAGGGGAGATAGAAGAAGTACTACCTTATGAATATGAATCTATATCATATGATGCTGATACTGATTATTATATTCTTTGTAAAGATGATGTTTGGTACATATATGATTTAGATAAAAAAGAAAAAATATCTAATGATATGAGTGATCCAATATATAATGTATGGCGTAATGCTAATATAACTTATTACTTTAAAACTGGAAAAGAAAGAACAGTTGGTAGTGATTCATTTATTGATTATAAAATATATAGATTAGAAGACGGAAAAATATTTTTAAATGTTGATCGTGTTACCCAGATTCATGAGACACCAAAATATATTATGTATTTGACTAATACTGATAATAAATTACATTTTATTGATTATAGTAAGGAAGAAAAAGCTACTATACAATTATATTTTTCGGAAATGAATCACAATGAACTTAGTCACCCAGCATTTTCAATTAGAAGAGAATCTGAAAGTTTTGTAAGTATTGATGTTTATAAAGGTAGAGAATTAGCTTATGACTACGAAACAATTGGAGTTAATTTAAAAACTTGGGATGTTGATAAAAATTAAAATGATTAAATTTTATTGACTAGGTAAGTAAAAAATAGTAAAATATCAATAGATTTTTCTTATGGAAAGATGAGTAATATCTGATGAAGATTAAAGAGAGAGCTAGTTGGTGGAAATGCTTAATTGGATAGGATATGAAGAACAACTTTCTAAAAGTAAGAACGCATTAAAGCGATAAAATAAGTTTTGAGAGTACCGATGTAAAGTAAGGTGGCACCGCGGGTTTATAACTCGTCCTTACAACATTGGTCTTTTTTATTAGGAGGGATTAAGATGATAACAAAACCAAAAGGAACTTATGATTTATATGGTGAAGAAGCTAAAAAATGGCAATACGTTAATCGTGTTGTTGATGAAATAATGGATAGGTATAATTATAGTTTAATTAGAACACCTATCTTTGAAAACAGAGAAGTATTCCATCGTGGGGTTGGAGATACAACAGATATTGTAACTAAAGAAACTTATGACTTTGTTGATCGTGGAGAAAGACAAATGACTTTACGACCAGAAGGAACTGCTGGGGTAGTTAGAAGTTTTATTGAAAATAAAATGTATGGAGATGCTATTCAACCAGTAAAACTTTATTATAATGGTACAATGTATCGTTATGAAAGACCACAATCTGGAAGAGATAGAGAACTTACGCAATTTGGAGTTGAAGTTTTGAGTAGTAGTGATCCAGCAATGGATGCTGAAGTAATAAGTCTTGCTGTTAATATTTTTAAATTATTAGGACTTAAAGGAATTAAAGTTAAATTAAATAGTTTAGGAGATACTGAATCACGAAATAATTATCGTGAAGCTTTACTAGAATATTTTAAACCATATCTTAAGGATTTATGTGAAGATTGCCAAGAACGTTATAATAAAAATCCTTTACGTATTCTAGATTGTAAAGTAGATAAAGATAGTGATATTTTAAAAAATGCTCCTTCTATTTTAGATTATTTAAATGAAGAATCTAAAAATAGATTTGAAGATGTTCAAAATTATTTAGATGTTTTAGATATTGATTATGAAGTTGATCCTAATATTGTAAGAGGTTTAGATTACTATTCACATACTGTTTTTGAAATAGAAGCAACTATTAAAGATTTTGGTGCTAATAATGTTATAGCTGCTGGTGGAAGATATGATAATTTAGTTAGTAATTTAGGGGGACCTGATACTCCTGGTATAGGATTTGCTTGTGGTATAGGAAGACTTGTTATGGCTTTAGATAAAGAAGAAATTAATATACCAATAAATAATGAATTAGATGCTTTTGTTTTATATGTTAATGATACGGAAAAAGAATATGCTATGGCGTTAACTCAAGATTTAAGATTAAATGGTTTAAGAGTTGAAACTGAGTATATGAATAGAGCTTTAAAAGGACAATTTAAACAAGCAGATCGTCTTAATGCTAAATTCTTAGTAATTTTAAATAGTGAAGATTTAGTAGCAGGAGAAATTCAAGTAAAAGATAATCATACTAAAGAAACAACAATGGTAAAAGAAGCTGAAATAGATGATTATTTAGATATGAATTGTAGATAGGAGATACTTATGGATTTAAAAGATTTATTTAAAGAAGTAAAAATAGGTGATGAAGTAGTTGTTGAAGGTTGGATTAGAAATCATCGTAAACAAAAAGAATTTGGTTTTATTGATTTTTCTGATGGAACTTGCTTTAAACATTTACAAATTGTCTATGATAATAAAATTGCTAATTTTGATGATATTACAAAGATGTTAGTAGGATGTGCTATTAGAGTAACTGGGGAGATTGTTGAATCTATTGGTCAACAGGATTTTGAACTTAAAGCAAGTAAAATTGAATTACTTGGGGATTGTCCTGCTGATTATCCAATTCAGCCTAAAAGACATACTAGGGAATTTTTAAGAGAAGTTGCTTATTTAAGACCACGTACTAATTTATTTCAAGCTGTCTTTAAAGTACGAAGTATAGCTGCGCAAGCTATTCATGAATACTTTCAAAGTCATAATTATGTTTATGTTCATACGCCATTAATTACAACTACGGATTGTGAAGGCAGTGATCAAATGTTTAAAATAACAACATTAAATATGAATGATTTGCCTCTAGTAGATGGACAAGTTGATATGAGTAAAGATTTATTTAGTAAACAAGCTTTTGTTACAGGGACAGGTCAATTACATGGGGAAGCATTTGCTATGGCTTTTAAGAAAATTTATACTTTTGGACCAACTTTTAGAACAGAAAATTCTAATACAAAGACTCATGCTAATGAATTTTGGATGATTGAACCAGAAATAGCTTTTTGTGATTTGGAAGGTTTAATGGATATTGAAGAAGATATGTTAAAGTTTATTGTTAGTTATGTTCTTAAAAATGCTCAAGATGAATTAGAATTTTGTGATAAATTTGTAGAACAAGGATTACTAGATAAATTAAATAAATTAGTTAATTCTAAATTTACAAGAATATCTCATCATGATGTTGTTGATATTTTAAATAAGGCTGATGTTAAATGGGAATTTAAACCTTCATATGAAGATGATATTGCTAAAGAACATGAAAAATATATTACAGAATATTTTAATGGACCAGTATTTATTACTAATTGGCCTAAAGATATAAAGGCTTGGTATATGAAGACTAATGATGATAATAAAACAGTTGCAGCTGTTGATTTAGAAGTACCAGGTGCTGGTGAATTAATGGGTGGTTCACAAAGAGAAGAAGATTATGATAAATTAATGAAACGTTGTCAAGAGATGAATATTGATACAAAAACAGTTGATTGGTTTATTAATTTAAGACGTTTTGGGGGATGTTATCATTCAGGCTTTGGTATGGGCTTTGAAAGATTAATTATTTATTTAACAGGCGTTGAAAATATTAGAGATGTTATACCTTTCCCAAGAACACCTGGAAATTGTGATTATTAGATTATTTTAAGATAGTAGAAAGGATATTTATATGAAAGAGAATATATATCGTACTCATCATTGCATTGATATTGATTCTTCTTTAGTAGGAAAAAAAGTTACTGTAAGTGGCTGGGTTGATACGATAAGAGATCATGGAGGTATCTTATTCTTAGATTTAAGAGATAATACTGAAATATTACAAACAGTAAGTAATGATGATTCTTTGTTTGTTGGATTAGCTAAGGAATCAGTAATTAAATTAACGGGTACTATTAGAAAAAGAAGTGCTGATACATACAACCCTAAACTAAAGACTGGGGAAGTTGAATTATTAGTTGAAGATTTAGAACTATTAAGTCCTTCATTACATGAATTACCATTTTCAATTATAAATAGTAAAGAAGCTAAAGAAGATTTACGATTAAAATATCGTTATTTAGATTTACGAAATGAGAAAGTAAAAGAAAATTTTAAATTAAGAAGTGATGTTTTACATTTTTTAAGAAATAAAATGTATGATTTAGGTTTTATGGAAGTTCAAACACCTATTTTGACAGCTTCAAGTCCTGAAGGAGCAAGAGATTTTGTTGTTCCATCAAGAAATTTTAAAGGTAAGTTTTATGCTCTTCCTCAAGCTCCTCAGATTTATAAAGAACTATTAATGGTTGGAGGTATTGAAAAATATTTTCAGATAGCTCCTTGTTTTAGAGATGAAGATGCTAGAGCTGATCGTACTTTAGAATTTTATCAATTAGATTTAGAAATGAGTTATGTTACAGAAGAAGATGTTTTAGAAGTAGGAGAAGATATTTTTTATGATGTTTTTACAAAATTTAGTAATAAAAAAGTATCTCCTAAACCTTTTAGAAGAATAACTTATAAAGAAGCTTTAGATAGTTATGGTACTGATAAACCTGATTTACGTAATCCTTTAATTATAAAAGATGCTTCTTCAATACTTAAAAATACAACTTTTGGACCATTTAGAAAAAGTACTATTAAAGTAATAGTTGTTCCTAATATAGGAGATAAACCTAATAGTTGGTTTAATGAATTAGTTGATTATGCTAATTTAATTGGAATGCCTGGTATTGGGTATTTAACTTTAATGGAAGATGGTTCATTTAAAGGACCAATTGATAAGTTTTTAAGTGATGAAGAAAGACAAAACTTAATAAATGATTTTGATATGGAAGTAAATAGTGTTATGTTTTTCATTGCTAATAAGAAATTAAGAACTGCTCAAAGATTTGCTGGATTAATTAGAGATGAATTAGGTCGTAAATTAGATTTACTTGATAAAGATAAATTGGAATTATGTATAATTAAAGATTTTCCAATGTTTGAATATGATGAAGTTAATAAAAAGTTAGATTTTTGTCATAATCCCTTTAGTTTGCCAGAGGGCGATATTTCATCATTTAAGGAACAAGACAAGTTATTAGATTTATTAGCTTATCAATATGATTTTGTTTGTAATGGTAATGAGATGGCTAGTGGAGCAATAAGAAATCATGACTTAAATAGCTTAGCTACTGGTTTTGAAATTGTTGGTTATCAAAAAGAGGAGATAGAAAAAAGATTTAGTTCAATATTTACAGCTTTTAAATATGGATGCCCTCCTCATGGAGGTATGGCTCCAGGTATTGATAGAATATTAATGCTCCTTAAAGATGAACCAAATTTAAGAGAAGTTCAAGTATTTCCAACAAGTGCATCAGGATTTGATAATATGATGGGTTCTCCTTCAGAACTTACAAGAAGTCAATTAAAAGAATTAGGAATTAAAATAGAGGTGAAAGATAATGAGTAAATTTACAAAAGAAATGGTTGATGATTATGCTGATAAATTACTTATTGGTTTAACTAAAGAAGAAAATCAAATGGTTTTAGATGAATTTGATGTTATAGATGCTCAAATAGATTTAGTAACACAAATACCTGGTATTGAAAAGGTAGAACCTATGACTCATACTCTTGATGATTTTGTTTATGAATTACGAGATGATGTTGTAGAAGATTCAGTACCAGTAGAAGATTTACTAGCTAATGCTAAAGAAGTTGATGGGAATGAAATATGTGTTCCTAAGGTAGTAGGATAGGTGATATTATGAGTTACATGGATAAATCAATTACAGAAATACATGAATTACTTAAAAGTAAAAAAGTAACGAGTGATGAATTAGTTAAAGAAGCTTTAGAAAAAACTCATGAAATACAAGATAAATGTAATGCTTTTGTTACAATTTTAGATGATGCTAAAGGTAGTGAAGTAACAGATAATTTATTATCAGGAATACCTTATGGTGTAAAAGATAATTATTCTACTAAAGGAATTTTATCTACTGGTTCATCAAATACTTTAAAAGATTATGTTCCCTTTTTTGATGCTACTGTTGTAGAAAAATTAAATGCAGCTGGAGCTGTTAAAGTAAATAAGACAGCTTTAGATGAATTCGGAATGGGTGGAACAGGAACAACTTGTCATACAGGGGCTGTAAGAAATCCTTGGGATTTAAAAAGAATGTGTGCTGGTTCTTCAGCTGGTTCTTCAGCTGCTGTTGCAGCCGGAGTATACCCATATGCCTTAGGTAGTGATACGGGAGATTCTATTCGTAAACCAGCAGCTTATTGTGGAATTGTTGGATATAAACCAACTTATGGAATGATTTCAAGATATGGTTTATTTCCATATGCTTCAAGTCTAGATCATTGTGGTGTTTTAACACGTAGTGTTTTAGACGCAGCTATCGTTACTGATGTTATAAAAGGTAAAGATAAAAATGATATGACGACTTGGGATTCAAGTAAAATTAACTTAGAGAAAGCTTGTACGGGTAAAGTTAAAGGTAAAAAATTATGTTATATTAAAGAAATTACTGATAAAAACAGATATAAAAATGCTTCAAAAGAATTATTAGAACACTTAGATAATTTTCAAAAAACTTTAGATAAAGCTCGTGAACTTGGAATGATTGTTGATGAAGTATCAGTAGATGAAAAATTATTAAGAGCTGAACCTTCTGTTTATAATATTATTTCATATGCTGAAGCTACTAGTAATCTATCTAATTTAACAGGTATTATATTTGGACCACGTGGTGATGGTGATAATTATATTGAGATGATGAAAGATCATCGTACTAAAGGTTTTTCACCATTAATTAAAAGACGTTTTGTCATTGGTTCATATGTTTTACAAAAAGAAAATCAAGAAAGGTATTTTAAGAATGCCCAAAGAGTAAGAAGATTATTAGTTGATAGATGGAAAGAAATATTTAAAGACTATGATGCAGTTATTTTACCTGTTAGTCAAGGACCTGCTAAATTATTAGACGCTCCTAAAGAAGAGTTAGATGAAAATACAACGATTTTAGAAGAACATCTTCAAATAGGTAATTTTGGTGGTTTTCCATCAATTACAATTCCTAATGGCTTTATAAATAATCTTCCTGTAGGGGTTAATATAACTGGTAATTGTTATGATGATGAAAATGTTATTAATATTGCTTATGCTTTAGAAAGTAGTATGGATTATAAAAATCAAATTGTTAAGGAGGTTAAGTAATGGGAAAATATATTGCTAAAATTGGTTTAGAAATGCACTGTGAAGTAAGTGAAACTAATACTAAGGCTTTTAGTGCAGCTAAGAATTCTTATAGTGAAATACCTAATACTAATGTAAGACCAGTTGATATGGCTTTTCCTGGTACTTTACCTGTCGTTAATAAAGAAGCTGTTCGTATGGCTTTAATGGCTAGTATGATATTAAATTGTAAACAACCAGAGTATATGTATTTTGAAAGAAAAAATTATTATTATCCTGATTTACCAAAAGGTTTTCAAATTACCCAAGAAACTAAACCTATTCCAGTAGGTATTTATGGAGAAGTTGAGTATGAATGTGATGGCGAATTAAAGAAAGTTCGTGTTAATAATCTTCATTTGGAAGAAGATGCTGCTTCTTTAGACCATTTTTATGATACAAGTAATATTGACTATAATAGGGCTGGTGTTCCTTTACTAGAACTTGTTACAGAACCTGATTTCCATAATGCTAATGAAGCAGTAGCATTTTTGGAACATATGAGAAGTGTTTATCAATATGCTGGTATTTCTGAAGCTGATAGTAAAAAAGGACAAATAAGATGCGACGTTAATGTTTCTATTATGGAGGAAGGCTTAGATGAGTCTGATCCTAAGAATTGGGGAACTAAAGTTGAAATTAAAAATGTTAATTCCTTTGGTGGGGTAAGAGATACTATTAATTATGAAATCGAACGTCAAATAGAATTAAAAGAAACTGGCGAGTATGAGCAAATGGAACAACAAACTCGTCGTTGGGATGAAGAATCAGGAACGACCATTTATATGCGTAGTAAAGTAGATGCTATAGATTATAAGTATTTTGTTGAACCTAATATACCTAAATTTAAAATTACTAAAGAATGGTTAAAAGAAATAAAGGCTTCTATTCCAGAACTTGCTATGGATCGTAAGAAAAAATATATTGATAAGTTTGGCTTATCAGCCTATGATGCATCTGTCTTAGTTAAAGAAAAAAATATTTCTGATTATTATGAAGAATGTGTAAAATTAGGAATTGATGCTAAAGTTGCTGCTAACTGGGTTAGTGTTAATATTGTTGGAGAATTAAATAAAGAAGATATTACAATAAAAGATTTTTATATTACACCAGCAATGCTTAAACAAATTACTGATGCTTTAAGTAGTGGTTTATTATCATCAAAACAAGCAAAAGAAGTTTTTGCTAAAGCAGTAGAAGAACAAAAAGAACCTAAGAATTTTATTAGTAAAGAAAATGCCCAAATAAGTGATGAATCTGAACTTACTAAAATAATTGTAGAAATACTAGATAATAGTGCTACACAAATAGAACAATATAAAGGTGGACGTGATAATATCTTTGATTACTTTGTAGGTCAGGTAATGAAAAATACCCGTGGAAAAGCTAATCCAGTAATGACAAAAGAAATTTTACATAAAGAACTAGATAAAAGATAATAAATTTTATCTAGTTTTTTAAATCTTTTATTTGATATTCTTTGATTTATTAGTTATTTTATGTTAAGATGTATATATACTAAAGAGGTGTTGGTTATGTTTGGAAAAATCAAATTTATTTCTGGTAATGTTGCCCATGTAGAAACAACGGCAAGTGCAGAACAACTTGGAGATTTAATGAATATACATGTTGTCTTTGAAGCTCCTAATCAAGCAATATTAGGTGAAGTAGAAGAAGTAACTGATGAAGTAATAAAAATTCGTTTTTTAGGAGAATTCCAAAACGGACGTTATGTATCAGGTGTTATTCGTAAACCAGTTTTATCTAGTAATATAAGAACTATTAATGCTGAAGAATTAAAAGCTATTGTT
Organism: uncultured Bacilli bacterium; assembly: GCA_947628325.1. Classification (GTDB taxonomy): domain Bacteria; phylum Bacillota_I; class Bacilli_A; order RF39; family UBA660; genus Coprovivens. The sequence goes on along the minus strand of CANQZL010000005.1, from coordinate 10,166 downwards.
GGAGTATATGATGAAACTACTTTTAAAGTTGGTCGTAGTTCAATATATACTGATTATGAAGTATGTGCTGATATAAATAATTTATTTGCTAATCATATGGCAGTATTTGGTAATACTGGTTCTGGTAAATCATGTGGAGTAGCTAGAATAGTTCAAAATATCTTTTCTAATCCAAAACTTGTTTCTTATAATGCTAATATTTTTATTTTTGATGCATATGGTGAATATAAAACAGCTTTTAGAGATTTAGATAAATTAAATCCTAACTATTGTTATAAATTTATTACAACAAATGTTCAAGAACCAACTGATTATGAAATGAAAATACCTTTTCATTTACTTAATTTAGATGACTTAACTATTATGCTTCAAGCTGATAAACATAGTCAAATACCTATTATTGAACGAGCTTTAAAATTAACAAGAATCTTTAGTAAAGATGATGAAGAAACAGAAAGATATAAAAACCATTTAATTGCTAAAGCATTAATAGCAATATTATATAGTAATCAAATTACTGCTAATAAGAAGAATGATATTTTTAAAGTCTTAGAAGTTTGTCATACTAAAGATTTTGATTTTGATAGTCAAATTCAAGGTTTAGGATATACAAGAACATTATCTGAATGTTTTGAAATAGATAGTAATGGTAATTTTGGTGAATCAGTATTAATTACAGATTACATATTAAAACATATAGATGAAGAATTAGAAATGACTGTTGAACCTACTAATGCTTTTTATTCAATGAGAGATTTTGCTCAAGCTCTAGAATTTACATTAATTAGTGAAGGCTTTCAAAACAATGAACAATTATATGATGATTCAATGTTATTAAAAGTTAGATTAAATTCTATTATTAATAGTCGAATAGCTAATATATATAAATGTGATAATTATATTTCTACTGAATCATATATTGCTTCATTAGTTGCTGTAGGTAATAAAAAAGCTCAAGTTATTAATATGAACTTAGAAGATATAGATGATACTCAAGCTAAGATTATTGTTAAAATAGTAGCTAGAATATTCTTTGATTTTTGTAAAACAAGAAAACAAAGAGCAACTATTCCATTCCATTTATTTTTGGAAGAAGCTCATAGATATGTTCAAAAAGATGCTGATGTTTTCTTAATTGGTTATAATATATTTGATCGTATTGCTAAAGAAGGTCGTAAATATGGAGTACTTCTTAATATAATTTCTCAAAGACCAGTTGAAATATCAGAAACAGTTATTGCTCAATGTAGTAATTTCTTAATCTTTAAAATGACACACCCTCGTGATATTGAATATATTAGAACAATGCTTCCTAATATTTCGGCTGATGTTATTGAAAAACAAAAAATCCTACAACCAGGAAACTGTGTAGGATTTGGAGGAGCTTTTAAATTACCAATGGTTGTAAAAATGGAAATGCCTAATCCAGCTCCTAATTCAAATTCTTGTGATGTTAATACTTGTTGGAAGATACAAGCACCTCAAAATAATAATAATAATAATCAAAATGCTAATCCTAATGGGACATCTCCTCAAGGTGGAGCTGCTCCAATGAATAAAATGCCTGTTAGTAGTGTAATTCCAGCTCCAAATAAGCCAGATTTAATGGCTCCAAGTCCAACTCAATATCAAACTGAACAAATGAATTCTAATAATCAAAATACTAGTGGAAATGGAACTGGGGTTATTAAACCAGCTGTGGCTACACAGACTACTTAAAAGCTATTTTCAAAATAGCTTTTTTAAATTAATTATAAATTTTTGTAAAGTTTATGTAATTATATTTTGTTTTATAATTATGTATGATATAATTTAATTACTCAAGGTAAGTGCTTACTTTTAATAAAAACCGAGTAAGTGATTATAAGGGAGTCTAATTAGTTTGTGGTGTTGAAGACCTTGCCTTTAAGGTGTAGGGATCCTAAAGCAAATTATGTGACACCCACCTGTGTAGTGCAGGTTTTTTATCACAGGTAGGTAACCCTTGAGTTTTTTTGTATTTAATGGAGGTTTAAATGTTTGAATATGAATGAAAAACAATTAAAAATTAATTCATTATTTTTTGAAATAGAAAAAAATGAAAGTGGAGAAACACACTCATCTTTTATTGTTTATCGTGATATTGATAAATATTTAGATAGACTTGATAATATAAGAGATAAAATTTTGTTGGCTCAATATTGTAATAATTATAAAAAAGTAAACGAATTAATTGAACAATTAGATTTAAATGATTATGAAAAAAAGAAATATTTAGATTTAAAACAAAAAAATGATGAATTAGATAAAACAATTAATTTTATGATATTAGACGAGAAATATAGCTTTTTAGATAATATATTAGATATGATAACTGCTGATGTTATTATTCAAGATCAAATTGTCTCTATGTCTGATGCTAGACTTAAGCTTTTTGCAAGTTTATATTCAAGATTACAAGGAATGACTGAATATTATAATCAACTTATAGTTTATATTTTGAATACAATTACTTATAGTATTTTTACCACTAAATATAATGATGTATATCATTTATACGATTCATTATTGAAAGAAATTGATGATTTAATTACCCATGGTTACGAATTAAGTAATAAAGAAATAGACACTTTATTGTTTATACTAACTTCCTCATCTTCTTATGAAGTTCCAACTTTCGATGAATTAAAAATATTCGGTCAAGAAAATAGTATAGAAGGTAGGAATTTTCAAAAAAAAGTATTAAATGCTAAGCAAAGTAAAGATATAGCACTTTTAAAGGAAATTATTTTAGAGAAAGCTTATGGTATTAGTTTTGAATATGCTAAAAGAATTTGTAAAAGATTTAATATTAATGGTATTGAAATGGATTTAGAAAACAAAGACGTATTTAAAATGAATTCTGCTATATATCAAATTGTTAATGAAAATGACCCGGATGTGTTAATTGAGTTATACGATGAGTTTACTAATGAAATGAATCCTGATTTTGATTTTAGAAGAATTATAGTTTTTGAAAATGACTTAAGAAAAGCTTTTGCTCGTGATTTAAAAAAACAAGTTTTTAAAACTGAAGGCAAATCATTTGAGGAAATAGATGGCGTCAAAGTTTATGATTCTTCACTTGATTTTAAAATGATTGTAACAGCAATTGGAGCTTATCAAGCTCATTTCCCTAATCCTGATAATTATAGTAATTATTGGAATTCTAATAAAATTTTATCTCATGGAAATTGTTGCAGTTTAATTGGTAATTCCAATATTACTATGGCAAAAGTTAGAAATGTTATTTTGGGCTTTTCAAGTATGGATGATAATATGTTACTTGCTAGTGGAATTCGTGACCTTAATTCAGCACGTTATAATGATTCTTTTAATATTAATGATATAAATAATCAAAGATACATGTGTGCAGATTTAATGCTCTCAAATACAAGACTAAGTTATAATGAACTTGTGTATGAAAGAAGAGATTTAGGTAGTAATCCCATATTTTATAAAAAAAATCCTGATTATATTGTTTTCATAGAAGAGTATATTGATTTTGATGAAAAAATGAACAAATATAAGGATAAACCAGCTAATTTAGAAAAGTTAAAGCAACAAAGAGATTTAAAAGCTCAAAGATGGCGTGAGAGTATAAAAGCAGCTAAAGATTTTGGAATTCCAATTGTAAAAATTAATAGAGAGAAAGTAATTAAATCAGAAATGTCAAAAATTGCAGATTTATTAGAACAATTTAGAATTACTTTAAATTCTTCATTAATTGAAAAAATAATAGATAAACTATTTAGTAATTACTCTGGTTTTTATGAACCGGAACATATTCCTTTAAGAGAAATGTATCTTAATATAAATGTTATAGAAAGAATTTTAAATACTATTATAGGTATTATTGATGTTGTAGAAGATCCAGAAATAAAATCAAATTTACAATCTTCGCTTTATAAAGTATTTTTAAATGAGAAAGAAAAATATGTTGTTGCTGCTATGGGGATCAAATATTTTGATAAATATATTCAAGAATTAGAAGCAAAATTAAAAAATAATTGTAATAACTTTGAAGGAGACGATTATGAAAACAGAAAATGACATTCGAAAAGAAAATAAAAATATAAGCGAATTAATAAATAAACTTTTTAGAAAAATAAAACAAAGTAAAAAGAATTGAATTAGATTCAAAGTTTTCGTTTATTTTTTATAAAATTTGGGCAATTATATTTATTTTGTATTATGTATGATATAATTTAATTGATTTTAGTAATAGTTTATTAAAATTATAATTTATTTGTTTTTATGGTACAAGTTTAAAATAAGTTATATGATACTCTTTATTTATTTAGTTCTTTATCATATGTATGTATCCCTTGAGTTTTTTGTATTTAATGGAGGTTTAAATGTTTGAAAGAGTAGAGTTAATATTAGATAAAGAAAAGATTAATAAAATAGAAAATTCTAATATTTTAATAGTTGGTATTGGAGGAGTAGGGGGAGCTTGTTTTGAAGCTTTAGTAAGACTTGGAATTAAAAATATTTCTATAGTAGATGGTGATGTGTTTGATTTAAGTAATTTAAATAGACAATTATTATCTAATTTAAATAATATAGGTCATTCTAAGGTATTAGAAGCTGAATTAAGAGCTAAAAGTATAAATTCAGCTATTAATATTAAAACTTATGAAATGTTTCTTAATGAGTCTAATATTAATGAAATTCCTCTAAAGACATTTGATTATATAATAGATTGTTGTGATACAATGACAACTAAACTATTATTAATAAAAGAAGCTATTAAAAATAATATAAAAATAATATGTTCAATGGGAACTGGTAATAGAATAGATGCTACACAATTACAAATTACTAATATTTGGAAAACTAATTATGATCCAGTTGCTAAAGTAATACGTAAAATGTTAAGAGATAATAATATAAAAAATAAAATACCAGTCTTATGTTCAAAAGAAGTTCCCATTAAAACTGGTAAAAGAAAACCTGGTTCAATAAGTATTGTTCCTAATGTAGCAGGATTTTTTATCGCAAATTATGTATTTAATGATATAATAGATAGTGGGAAGTGATTATATGTCAGAAGAAAAATTAGATAATATATCTGAAGTAATGAAAGATAGTACACTTACCAATCCTGATTTAACTTTTTGTGAAAAAACGACATATTTAGATTTCTTATTATCTAATGCTAAAGATAAAGAAGAAGAAAAACAAATAAAAGAAACTATTAATAATTATTTAGATATATATGATGAAGAAGAAAAAAATGAAAACGACTAAGTTTTCATTTTTTATTTATTAAGAATGATACTAGTAATTCAGGTTTTTCATCATTCATAACTATTTTATATATAAGATCTATTATAGGCATTTTGATCTTTTTATTTTTAATTAATTTATAAATACTTTTTAAAGTATAATATCCTTCTACAGTATTCTTTTTTAAATGTTTTTCTTTTTCTTCTGGAGTAATTCCTTTACCAATTAGTTTTCCAAAAGTAAAGTTACGGCTTTTAATAGAAGTACAAGTTAGTAGTAAGTCTCCAACTCCTGCAAATGAAGTAATTGTTTTAGGATTTCCTCCTAAAGCCGTTATAAGATTTTTAATATCATTTAAAGCTTCTGTAATAAGAAAACTTTGCGTAGATTCAGGATAGTTCATTCCCGCAAGCATTCCAGCTGCTAAAGCAATAACATTTTTAACACTTCCACATATTTGAACACCTATTAAGTCAGTAGTTTCTCTTAATTTTAAATTATCATTTTCTAAAACGTCTTTAATAAATCTTATAGCTTTTTTACTATGGGATGCAATAGAAAGTCCTACTGGGTTATCTTCGGCAATATCTATAGCAAAAGTTGGCCCAGAGACAATGGCAATATGTTTAATTTTTAATTCTTCATAAACAATATCACTTAAAAAGGCACATGAATTATTTTCAATTCCTTTAGAAGCTATACATACAACAGTTTTTTTATTTATAAAAGGTTTTATTTCTTTACATATTGCACCTACAAAGGCTGCTGTTGAAGTAATAAAGATAATATCAGCATCTTTAGCTGCTTTTTCATATGATGCAGTTAATTTAATATTTTTAGGAACATTTACTTCGGGAATAATATCTTTTATACAACCATCTACAAGATATTTTTGATATCTTTCTTCAGATTCTGTCCACATTATGATATTTTTATAATTTTTATTTACAGCTAAAGCAAGAGCTAAACCATAAACACCTGTACCAATAAAAGCAATTTTCATTATTTTCCACCTTTCATTTCTTCATATAATTTATTAAGATTTGCTTCATATTTATTATTTTTAGCTTTATAGTATTTTCTATTTTTAATATTATCAGGTAAATACTGTTGTTTAACCCATGAATTTGGATAATCATGCGGATATTTATATAAAGGGCTATTTGTTTTAATATGTTCAGGTAAGTTTCCAGTATTTCCATTTTCAATATCACTTAAGGCATCGAAAATAGCACTTGAGGCACTATTACTTTTAGGGCTTAAAGCCATTTCAACTACTAAAGTACCTAATGGGATACTAGCTTCAGGTAGTCCAACTAATTCTGAGGCATGAATAGCTGCCATAACTTTAGGTCCAATAGCAGGATTTGCAAGACCAATATCTTCATAAGCAATGACACTTAATCTACGATATATACTATCTAAGTCACCTTCTGTAAGTAATCGAGCTAAATAGTGAAGTGAGGCATTAACATCAGAACCTCTAATAGATTTTTGTAATCCTGATAAAACATCATAATGTCCATCTTCTGAAGAATCAGAAAAAAAGATAGCTTTAGCGTTAATATTTTTAATTGTTTCTAAGGTAACATGTTTATCTTTGGTGCTATAAAATGCTACTTCTAATAAATTGATAGCATTTCTTAAATCACCACTAGATAGTTTAGCAATAGTCTTTTTAGCATCTTCATCTAATTTTATATCTTTTAAATACTTAGAAGCTTTATCTAGTCCTAATTCTATGTCTTCAATTGTCAATTCTTTTAATTCAAATATTTGACATCTACTTCTAATAGCAGGATTTATTTTATGATAGGGATTTGAAGTAGTCATACCAATTAAAGTAATAAGACCATTTTCAATATAGGGTAGGAGTAAGTCTTGTTTATCTTTATTTAAACGATGAATCTCATCCATTATAACAATCATTTCACCATTCATTTTAGCTTCTTCAATAACAATATCAAAATCTTGCTTATTATTTATAGTCGCATTTAACATACGATAAGGTTTATCAATTTGTTTGGCTATTGCATAAGCAATAGACGTTTTACCAATACCTGGTTTACCATATAAAATCATACTAACTAAATGATTATTTTCAACCAAATTTCTAATTACTTTATTTGGTCCAACTAAATGTTGTTGCCCAATTATATCATCTAAAGTTTGAGGTCTTAATTTATCAGCTAGGATTTCCATTGTTACCACCCTATAACAATTATAACAAAATTATTTTAAGTGTAAAATCTTTTTTAAGTCAATTTATATGTCTAAAAAGAATAAACATTTCTTTAATGATTTACTTTTTTTAAGAAATTTTATATAATTTTATAGTAGGGTGGTTAATATGATGGAGGAGTATGTCCCTAGTAAATTAATATCTAAGTATTTAGAATACTTAGAATATGAAAGAAAGTTATCTTCTAATACTTTAAAAAGTTACCTTAATGATTTAAAAGATTTTGATCTTTATTTTAATGGTAATTTAGAAAAGATTGATTTTCGTGATTTGCAAAAGTATATTTCTTCATTAAAAGATAAAAATGCTAAGACAGTAGCACATTATATTACAGTTATTAATTCATTTTATACATTTTTAGTTAATGAAAATGTTATAAATGAAAATCCTTGTCTAAATATTTCAAGTCCTAAAATACCTAAGAAATTACCAACTTATTTAACAGAAGATGAAGTAGATAAGTTATTGAATGTTAATTTACTTACACCATATGATTATCGTAATAAAGCTATGTTAGAGTTATTATATGCTTCAGGACTTAGAATAAGCGAATTAATTAATTTAAAGATAATGGATGTTGATTTAGTTAATTGTTTTGTAAGAGTATTTGGAAAAGGCAAAAAAGAACGAATAGTTCCTATATCTGATATTGCTATTAACTATTTAAAATTATATATAGAAAGATATCGTCCAATTATTTTAAAGGATAAAGTATCTGATTATTTATTTATTTCTAATAGTTTAAGTAATATTAGTCGTCAAGGTTTTTTTAAAATAATTAAAAAAGAATGTAAAAGAAGTGGTATTACTAAAAATGTTTCGCCTCATGTCCTTAGACACTCTTTTGCAACACATTTATTAAAACATGGTGCTGATTTAAGGGTAATTCAAGAATTATTAGGTCATGAAGATATATCTACTACTCAGATATATGCTCATTTAGTAAATGAAAAATTAAAAGAAGATTATCAATATCATCCACGAAATAAGATTTATAAGGAGGATTAATATGAAAAAAACAGTCATTAAAATTTTTATATTTGCAGCTTTTATTGGATTAATCTTTTTGGGTAAGAAAATAATCGATGATAAAACAATAGATTACACTGAAACAATAAAAACTAATTTAACTGATTTTTATGTTAATGGTAGTGAACGTTATTTAGATGAAATAATTGAAATTTTAAATACCAAAAAGAATGATGATAAAGTCAGAGAGGATATTCAAAGTCTTTCTTATAGTATTGTAGGTAGTTGGTTTACGTACCTTGATAATAAATATTTTTGTGATAATGATAATTTAAATGCTTGTAAGGCTCAATTATCTGAATTTAATGAATTGAGTCAAAAGTTAGCTAATTTATATAGTAAAAAATGCAGTGATGGTTATACAATTATAAAACCAAGTAGTTATTCTAGTCTAAAAAGACAAGCAGATAAAAAAATAGTAGATTTAGAAGCTATTGTTAATAATCCTCGTTCTACGAATCCTAAAAATTCTGAAGAAATAAGATTATCAAAATGTGAAAGAGCAACTGATTGTGAATGCCGAGATGGTAAGTGTCAATGCTATTATACTTCAAATGGAACACGTGAAGAAGTAACTTGTGTAGATCCTAATCCAGAAGAAGATAAATAAAAAAGAAACCAATTAAATGGTTTCCTTTTTTTACTTACTTTCTGCTCTTGAACTAGAAGATTTTTGATCTCTAGCTTTAGCATTTGTTCTTTGATTATTTCTTGCACTATTATTACTATTGTTGTTACTTTGGCTACGATTATTGCAAGAACTTTTACTTGAATTTCTGCTCATATTTTTAACCTCCTATTAGTATTATTTACAGATATTATTAAAGTATTAATGGAAAAAGCTGGTAAGATGAATATTATATAAAAAAAATTAATATATATTAGTATGAATACATTTTATCCATTAATTATTACAAGTATTGCAGGTTTTGCTGCTATGTTAGGTAATTTATTATTATTTATTAATAAAAAGTATGAAAGGGGAGTGCTATCTTTTTCTTTGGGACTTTCATGTTCTGTAATGTTTTTAATTTCAATACTTGAATTGATTCCTGAAGGATTATTATTAGTAAATAAATATACTAATTCATTAGTATTAATGTTTTATTCTTTATGTTTATTAATGATAGGCTATATATTTGTTAATTTTACTGATAAACATATAAATAAAAAAGATAGTATATATAGAGTAGGGGTATTAAGTGCCATAAGTCTTTTAATTCATAATATTCCTGAAGGAATTATATGTGCTTTAACCTCATATAGTAATTTAACATTAGGTCTTAAAATGAGTTTTTTAATATTAATACATAATATTACAGAGGGAATAGCAATTTGTTTACCGATATATTATGCAACGGGTAGTAAGAAAAGAGCAATTATTTTAACATTTATTAGTTCATTTGGTGAACTAGCTGGTGCCTTAATAACTATGATCTTTTTAAAAAATTATCTAAGTAATTTCATCTTATATATTGTCCTTATTATTACTGCTGGAATAATGATTACTTTAAGTTTAGGAAAAATATTTAAAGAAGGCATAAAATTAAATAAATTAATTAGTTTTATAATTGGCTTATTGGTTGGAACTATTATAGTTATTATAACAATTTAAATTACTTATTTCTTTTAATTACATATTGAT
>CANQZL010000004.1 GCA_947628325.1 uncultured Bacilli bacterium | reverse complement strand
TTAAATAGTACTAAAATAAACAAGTAATCTAATAACATACATCCAATAATCCCAATAATTATAGAAACAAATAGTAATCCAGACTTAATTATTAAGAAATCAATTATAAAAAGAATTACTAAGAAAATCATACCTATACTTAAAAAACAAAGTATTAAAGATAATAATATTTTTATAAATATTAGAGCTAAATGAAATAGTCCTTTTATAAATCTATATTCACTATGTTTAGGATCTCTAACAATTACTTTTTCCCTCTTATTTTCAAGAATAATTTTCTTATTTTCTTTATTATCTTTCACTATATTTTTATTTTCTACTTCATCTAACTTATTAATTTCTTTTTCTTCATTCTTAACATCTTCTTTTTCTACAATTTCATAATAATCTAAATATCTTATTTTAAATATATGTAATAAAATAGTAACTCCTAATACTAAAGCTATAATAATATAAAATAAATCTAAGAATAGGAAAAAATCATATAGTTGTGGAAAAGTATATATAATATAAGATGATACATTCTTTAATACCAACTCAATTAAAAAGAATCCACAAAATAGCAATAATATTATTATTAATTGTTCAAAAAGACATTTCAATATATCTTTAAATTTCATACTAGTAAATAAATTAACTACTTTAGTAATATAATTAAAAAATCCATTACTTAATTTACTTAAATTTTCTTTTTCTTTTTTCTTCTCCGTTACTTCAGATATATTTTCATGAATTAATTCATTTATATTAATATTAAATAACTGACATATTTGCATTACCTTATCCATTTCTGGATAAGAAATACCAGATTCCCATTTACTTACAGCTTGTCTTGATACCCCAAGTTTTTCTGCTAGTTGTTCTTGTGATAAATTATTTTCTTTTCTTATTTTCTTTAAATTATCAGATAAATTCATAAAATTTCCTCTTTTCTTGACCTAATTATATAAATTTACTTGGTTGCGAACTACCAATTTTAAGTTGTTTTTTGTCAATTTTCAGTTGCAATTAATTAAATTTATCCATATTCTACTATAAATATATCAATTATCCAACAATTATAATAAATGTTCTAGTAAAGTTTTAAATCCTATAATAATTAAAATAATACCCCCCAATATTTTAGCTTTATTTTCATATTTACTACCAACACTACTCCCGATATATACTCCAATAACTGTTAAAATAAAAGCTACAATCCCTATCATAGAAATTGCTAATAGTAAATTAACATCTAAAAATGCAAAAGTTACTCCTACAGCTAAGGCATCAATACTTGTAGCTAGAGCCGGTAAAAACATCGATTTAAAATCTACCTTATTATTTAGATTATCTTTATTAGGATTAATAGTTTCAAATATCATATTCATTCCTATTATAACCAATAGTGAAAAAACTATCCAATGACTAATATTAATAACAAAATACTTAAACCATCCTCCAAATAAAAAACCAATTAAAGGCATTATAGCTTGAAATAACCCAAAATACAAACCAACTATAATACTCATCTTTCTATCAATATTTTTAATACTTAAACCCTTACATATTGATACTGCAAAAGCATCCATTGCAAGACCAATACTAATTAAAAACAATTGAATATATCCCATAATATCTCCCTATATTAATAGATATTATTTAGATACTTTTTTATTCATTAAAAAAACTATTTCTTTTTGAAATAGCCTTTCTTTAAATAACTAACAACTTCTTCTATACTTTCATTTGGTGTTGAAGCACCTGCCATTATACCTATTTTTTCATATAAAGAAAAATCATCCTCAAGCTCATTCACATTTTCTACCAAATAAGTCTTTTTACAAGTCTCCTCACTTATATCAAATAATTTCTTTGTATTAGAACTATTCTTTCCACCAATAATAATCATACAATCAACTAAAGATGCTAATTTCTTAGTTTCTTTTTGTCTAATATCAGTCGCATTACATATTGTATTATTTACTAAAAACTCATAATCATTTTTTATTTTTTGCTTAAGTATTTCTACTATCTTATTAAATTTATCTACCGAATAAGTTGTCTGAGCCATTACAACTACTTTCTTACAAGAAGAATTATTTACTTTATTTACTACATTATCAATATCATCTTCAGTTTCAATAATAGCACTATCTTCTCCACAATAACTAATAGTTCCTAATACTTCAGGATGTATTTTATGAGCAATTAAAATAATAAAATATCCTTCTTTATTATATTGTTTAGCTAATTGATGTATCCTTAATACTTTAGGACAAGTTAAATCATATAATTGAATATTTCTTTTTAATGCTTCATCATAAATTTCTTTAGCTATCCCATGTGCCCTTATAATAACTTTACTATTACCAGGTACTTTATCTAATGATTCAATTATTTCTAAACCTTTTTTTTCTAAGTTTGAAACAACTTGTTTATTATGTACTAATTCTCCTAAACAATACATCTTCTTATTATCATCTAAATACTTAAGTGCCTTATTAACAGAATTTAAAACTCCCCCACAAAAACCAGCTGATTTACCAACAATAATTTCCATTTAAATCACCTACATATAGAAAAACAGATATTTTCATATCTGTCAATTATTTTCTGCTGCTGCAATTACTTGCCCATCTATTATAGTTAATATTTTTTCTCCATCTTTTGTATATCCATATCTTTCTCTAGCATATCTAGCTACATAATCTGGATCTTGTAATTTATCTATTTCACTATTTAAAGAAGCTTCTTCTTCTAATAGTAATTCTCTTTTTTCACTATATTCTTTAGTCATTTTCTTATTTTCATAGATTTTCATACAATCAGCAAAAATAGTACTAACTAAAGCTAGCAATAAAATAAATATTGAAAAAGTCAAAAAAACAGTATGATTGTTTTCTTTTTTCTTATTTCTATTAATTGTATTATTCTTTTTGCTATTCTCCATACGAAGCTCTCCTTATTAATAAGTATAGCAAAAATACCATTAGATAAAAATATGAAATTAATTTCTATTTACGTTTCTTAACACACATTACTAAATAACCTAAAATAATAAATAAAACAAAATATATATGAAGTATTCCCTTATTTAATATATATAATAAAACAACATATAATAAGGATATATCAAATATATAAAGAAAACTTATTATTATTTTAAAAACTAAATTTTTCTTATTAATAATCTTAATATTAAATTTGTTTAAATAATAAAGTATATAACCATATAAAAAAGAAACTATTAAACTTATTAATTGTATATAAGAATTCATTATTTAAATAATTTACCTAGTAAAGATTCTGTTTCTTTCTTCTTTCCTTCATCATATGTCATACTATTTATTACTCCTTTAATACTAACTACTCCATCATGTGTATCTAATTTAACTATTTCAAGTCCTTCTCCCTTTAAAAGAATAATTCCCATAGCACTTTCTAACAAGAATTCTTCACTATCAAAACTAATTATCTTATCAATTCCCGTAAGATATATTAATCCTCTATCTATTATCTTTACTTCGTGCTTTGTATTATCATAAGCATTATCCATTATCATCACCTAATAAAGAATATGCACAAAGTATTAAAAAAAGCACAAAAAAACTCAAGTTTTACTTGAGTATTAATTATAATTCTATTTTAACTAAATCTTCGCCACTTGATTTCATTTCGTCATAAGCCTTAAAGATAGCATCTTCAAACATTTTACGTGTTTCTTGATTTACTGGATGAGCTACATCATCATAAACTCCTTCAGAAACCTTTCTGCTAGGCATTGCAATAAACATTTTGTCATCCCCTTGGATTAGTCTAATTCCAGTAATAACAAAAGCTTCATCCAACGTAACTGTTGCAATAGCCTTCATTCTTGAATCTTCTTTTTCCTTATTACGAAGTACAACCTTTGTAATTTTCATCTAACAACACTCCTCCCAAGTTTACCACTCACTTTAATTTTAATGCAAAATATTAAGAAAAGCAATAATTATTTTATATTAACTACGATATTTCCTACTAAAGCATCAGTATATGAAAAACTTTTTTTACCATTTTTAGTATTTAATACAAAAACATTAGGATAACATTCACTTATTATTCCTTCATATATCTCACTTTTATTTCTAATTCCCATCACTTTTATTATAGCTCTTTTACCATAATTTGACCTAATTAAGTCTTTGGCTTCATATATTGTTCTCATCTAGGATACCCCACATACATTAAACCATTAACAATTAAACCACCCATACCATCTTTTCCATATTTAGTTTTCTTAAGTAAATTAATTAAATCTACTTCTTTATTTTTCTCTGTTAAAGATACTGTTGTTGCTATTATAGCTGGATCTAAAGCATGAATATTAACTCTTTTAGGACTACTAGCAAAATCTGCCCCAGCTTTTATTAATTCTTCATAATTACTTTGACAAGCCCCAGCAATAATAAGTAACTTTTCATGACTCTTTTCATAACTTCTTGCTTCTTGCACAGCCTTCACAAAATTTAAAGAATTTTTATAATTATTTAAATCTGCTTTATCATTATTCTTCTTTAAATAAGCATCATGTCCTGTAATAATTAAAATATCCGGTTTATATTCTTCTAAATAATTTCTTACATTCTTTTCTAAATCTTCTTCTTTAATTGTTTTCCCAAAAGCCATAACACGATTATTTTTATAAAAAGTCAAACATTTTTCTAAATATTCACTATCCCCATCTAGATGTAATATCTTTGGGGGAAGATAAAAAAAATCATCTTCAGTAGACCTTTCTAAATTCACTAATTCCTCATTATTAAGTTCTTCTAAAAAATCATCTTTTCTATCTAACTCATCACACATTTTCAAATCATCTAAAGGACTATTTGCTACTAATCTTAAATTAAATCCTTTAAGCATCGCTATATCATCTTTAATATCCGTAATAATAAAAACTATATCATTATTATAACTATTTCTAGTTACATAATCACCAACCTTAAAATTCATTTAATCACCTAAATAATGATATGAAAAAAAATATTTATTTATACATAAATCTTATATTTTAAAATTAACGTCCTTCAAATAACTTTTACTGCCCATTATCATACAATTAAAAGCTTTTATAATACCAATATTTTTAGTATGTTTATAATACCTTAATAAGTATTGAAAAAAAAGAAGATAACGAAAATGTTTACTAATAGCACAAAATAATGCACCCTTACTAAAAAAATAAGTTTCGTCATAATTATTAAACCAAAATGAATTCTCATTTAAACAAGTTCCAATATAATCAGTAACACAAAATAACTTCAATCCTTTTTTCTTTAAATCATGTATAAACAAAGTATCTTCTCCAAAATTATATTTTGCATTTGGTCCAAACATATTATTAAACCTTACATTTGCTTTATCTAAAGATTCTTTCTTAATTGCCATCATTGGTGTTCCATATCTAAAATAATTATAAAATCTAACTTTTCTATTTCTTTTATTTACTTTTAACTGTCTATTAGGAGAATACAAATTAAAAAAAATAACATCATATTCTGAATATTTCTTAAAAGTAGAAACAATAATCTCTTCGTATTTATCATTATAAATAATATCGTCATCACAAAAAAGTAAAATATCTCCTGTAGCTTTTTCTATAGCTCTATTTCTACTATTAGAAGTTCCTAATTCTCTATAACTATATATATTAAAATTTTTATATTTTTCATGTTTTATTTTATTACATTGATTTATAACAATACAATCATTAATAATCTTCATCTTATCAAGTTTTTCTTTACTTAAATTTACTACAGATAATAAAACTTCTAACTTCATATTTACACAACTTTCATTTTTATTATACATCAAATTTATATCAATAAAAATATTTAATCATAAATTTACATCAATAGTATTTTTATGTTAATATTATATTAGAAATTAGTAGGTGCACAATGGAAAAAATTAAAGAAAACGTAAATTTTATTTTTATTATAGCTTCAATTTTATTACTTTTTCTTGGAAAGTTAATTTTAAATATAACTAACATGTCTCTTGTATCATATTCACATATATTATATTTTTTATGCTTTGTTGGACTAATAATTATCATTATCAATTATTTAATATCAAAAATCAAATTTAATATTTCTTATATATTTATAATTTTATTAATAATATTAGGAATAATAGCAACTAACAATGCTATATATAAACAAGTTAGTTTATATGGACAAGACTGGCGATGTGAAGGCTTGCTTAGTTTAGTAAGTTATTACGTTCTTTTTATAATTTCAACATTTATAAATAATAAACATTCCAAAACTATTATAAATTGTATATTAACAATAGGTATAATTCAAATATTTATTGGATTACTTCAAATAACACATTTTATTAAAAGTCCTTTCGATGGAACTCCCTATGCCAAAGGATTAGATGGAAATTCTAACTTTTTTGGTACACAAAATGTCTTATGTTTTGGATTAGCAAGTGGCTTATTATTAAATAATAGAAATAAAAAAAATATTTTTTTTACCATTACTTTTTTATTCGGTATAATATTAACAGGATCTATGGCAGCTATTTCAGGATTATTTACAATAATAATTATAGAAACAATTTACATAATTAAAAATAAATTAATAACTATTAAAAAATTAATTAAAACTTCTATTATTATTCTCATAGCAAGTATTTGCTTGTTTTTATCATTAAATTTTATTTTCAAAAACAAACTAATCAATGACACAAAAGAACTAATTAGCGATACCTACAACATCCTAGTTAAACGTAATACAGAAAATAAATATGGAACATTTAGAATATATATATGGAAATATTCTTTAAAAATAATGCCAAAATACATGTTAAAAGGTGCAGGAATTGACTGTCTTATATACGTATTTCCTCAAGAAAAAAACATTGAATTAATTGACCCACTTATTGTAGATAAAGCTCACAACGAACTTCTTCAAATGGCAATAACAGAAGGTATATTTACTCCAATAATATATGTTTCTCTTGTCATATATACACTGACTAAAAAAAATAAAAATTCAACCATTCACTTAAAAGCATCAATACTTGGATATTTTATTCAATCTATGTTTAATATAAGCGTAATAACTGTTGCTCCACTATATTATATAGTCTTAGGTTTATGTAATACACAAGGAGAAAAATTATGAAACCATTAGTAAGTATAATCACTCCAATTTACAACGCATCACAATATATAAATGGAACAATTAACTCTGTTTTTTATCAAACATATAAAAATTGGGAATGGATAATTATTGACGATGCAAGTACTGATAATAGCTTAGATATAATTAAAAAGAATTTAAAAGACAACATAATATTAATAAAAAATAAAAAAAATATTGGCCCTGGTCCTTCAAGAAACAAAGGAATAAAAATTGCTAAAGGAAAATATATAAGCTTTTTAGATGCAGATGATTTATGGGATAAAACAAAACTAGAAAAACAAGTAAACTTTATGGAAAAAAATAAAATTAATTTTAGTTTTACGGGTTATATTTTTTCAAACATGCATGGTATTGGAACTGGAGCAACAGTAGAAGTACCTAAAAAAATTAATTACGAAAATTACTTAAAAAATACTATAATTTGGACATGTACAGTTATGATTAATCAGGAAAATATTAACAAAAAAAATCTTTATATGCCAGCAATAAAAAAAGGTGAAGATGGCTCATTATGGATAAAATTACTAAAAATTGAAGAATATGCTTATGGTCTAAATGAACCTTTAGCATATTATAGAAGAAGAAAAAAAAGCTTATCAGCCAACAAATTACATGCTATCAAAGCTATATGGTATTTATATAGAAAACAAGAAAAAATACCTTTTATAAAAAGTTGTTATTACTTTACTCATTACTTATTTAATACTATTAAAAAAAGAATAAAATAAAAATTATTTTAAACTATTAAACATTTCTATAAAACACTCTAATGATACTTTTTCCGCTCTATCTTGTAAAGCTAAATTATATTTACCTAATACATTATTAATCTTATCTAAATCATATTTTCTTAAGTTATTCTTAAGATTTTTTCTTTTCATTTTAAAAGCATCTTTAACAAATTCAAAAAATTTATCTTCATCATTAACAATCAATCTATTCTCTTTAAGAGATAACTTAATAACTGCACTATCAACATTAGGAACTGGTTCAAAAGAACTTCTATCTACTGTAAATAATTTTTCTAAATTAAAATAGTAATTAAGATACACTGTAATATATCCATAATTCTTACTACCAGGTATTGCACATAATCTATCAGCTACCTCATCTTGTACCATCAATACCATACCTTCTACTTCAACTTTAGAATTAATAATCTTTTCAATAATAGGAGTTGTAATATAATATGGTAAGTTTGCTATTATATATAATTTATTATATTTTATATCTTTTACTACTTCATTTATATCAACTTGTAAAAAATCTTGATAGATAATTTCTGTTTTTTCATCTTCAAAAGTATTTAAATATTTTCTTACTCTTTCATCAATTTCAAAACATCTTAAATAAGAATGAAACAACTTTAAATACTTTGTTAATGCTCCCTGTCCTGGACCTATTTCAATAATTAAATCATCTTCTTTAACATCGACACTATCTATAATCTTTATTAAAACTTTTCTATCTTTTAGAAAATTCTGTCCCAAACTATGTTTATGTTTAAATTCTCCCATTTTATTCCTTCTTTCTCTACCAACCATTTCTTAATACATCATAAGTAATTTTACTTCTTCCAACATATTTATAAGCATAACTTTCTGATGGTACTAACAAATCCAAGTCTCTATTTAATACTCCTCTATCCAATACAATTGCTATAACTGGTTCATTTGAAATTCTTAAAGAATTAAACTTTACTATACTTCCACAAGGCAATTTAGTTGAAGAAGCCACAATTCTTACCTCTCCAAAAGTTGAATCATTATATGTAACTACATTATTTTTATAGACATTATATGATGATTTACAAGCAAGAGTCCCTCCACATAATGGGCAATCAGCTGAATAACCAGTTAAATCTCCTATATAAGTCGCTAATACATTTTCTGTTAAAGGCTTTTCCTCTTCTTCCTTTTCAACTTTTGCTACCAATCCAAAAGTTTTATTTAAATGAAAATTTTCTACAATAAAAACTTTCTTATTTTTTTCACCAGTATTTGTTAACAAAAAAGCTACAAATATAATAAGTAAAACTTTTAAAACTTTAAACCCCATCTTTATCCAGGTTTTTATCTTCATAAATTCCACCTCTAAAAGATAAAATTTATGATAACATCTTAAATTTTAAATGTCAAAAATCTTCTTAATATTTCCATTAGTTTCCATTGCTAACTCATCTAATGCTACATTCTTTAAATTAGCTATATATTCTGCTATTACTACTATATAAGTTGAATCATTCCTCTTACCTCTATCAGGCATTGGTGTTAAATAAGGAGAATCTGTTTCCAAAACAATATCTTTTAAACTTAATTTTTTAACAACTTCCTTAAGATTACAATTTTTAAAAGTAATAACACCATTTATTCCTAAAACAAATCCCATCTTTAAATAAATACAAGCAGTTTCATAACTTCCACTAAAACTATGTATAACTCCCTTTATTTTATATTTTTTTAATATTTCAATCGTATCCAACGTTGCCTCTCGACTATGGACAATAACAGGTTTATTATATTTCTCTGCTAATTGTAATTGCTTTTCAAACAAATCTATTTGTTTTAATCTATTTTCTTTACCATAATGATAATCTAATCCAATTTCCCCAATTGCAACTACCTTATTATCATTAATATGTTTCTCTATGTCTTTTAAATCTTCCTCTTTGTATGTATCAACACTTTCAGGATGAATACCAATAGCTCCATACATACAATCATATTTTTCTATTAAAGATAAAACCTCTTCATTTGACTTTCTATCACAACCATTATTAATAACTCTATTAACAGAACTATTCTTAATCTTTGTTATAAGTTCATCTAAATCATCATAATATTCTTTATATAAATGACAATGTGTATCAGTAAACATAATAATCACCAATAAAATTATATCACATTAAAACCTTATTTCTAATTAACTAAGAAATAAGGTTTAATATTATTCTTTATTTTCTATTCTATCAAATAAATGAATAGGTTCTTCTAATTTGGTTCCTACTTCTAATCCCCCAAATTTTCTAGTAGATTCTAATGATTTAATTTCTGTATTTAATTGCTTAAATATTTTTTCAGATGTATCTGTTAAAAAGGCACTTAAGTATACAGAACATATTCTAATACTTTCAAGTAAATTATATAAAATAGTTCCCAATCTACCTTTCTTACTTTCATCTTTAGCTAAAGACCAAGGCATAGTATCATCAATATATTTATTACACTTACGTAATACATCAAATATTTCTTGTAAAGCTTCTCCTACTTTTAATTCATCCATCTTGGCAGTTACCCTTTCTTCTAAAGCCAAGACACTATTTATTAAATCTTTATCAATATCTTCAACATATTCAGAACTTTGAACTACACCATCAAAATATTTTTTATTCATACTAATTGTTCTATTAACTAAATTTCCTAAAATATTAACTAAATCTCCATTTATTCTTTCTATTAATAATTCTTTAGTAAATATACCATCTGCTGCAAAAGGTATTTCATGTAAAAAATAATATCTTACTGCATCAACACCAAATTCTTTTACTAAGTCATCTGCATATACAAGATTACCTTTAGATTTACTCATTTTACCATCATTCATTATCAACCAAGGATGTCCAAATACCTGTTTAGGCAATGGTAATCCAAGACTCATTAAGAAACATGGCCAATAAATAGTATGAAATCTTATAATATCTTTTCCAATTAAGTGTAAATCAGCTGGCCATCTATACTTAAATTCTTCTGTTGATTCATCAAAATCAAAACCAATATTAGTAATATAATTAGTTAAAGCATCTAACCAAACATAAACAACGTGTTTATTATCAAAATCAACAGGTATTCCCCATTTAAAAGATGTTCTTGAAACACATAAATCTTGTAATCCTGGTTTAATAAAGTTATTAACCATTTCATTCTTCCTAGCTACTGGTTGAATAAATTCAGGATGTTCTTCAATATATTCCTCTAATTGTTTTTGATATTTAGATAATTTAAAAAAATATGCTTCTTCTTCTTTTGGTTGAACTTCTCTTCCACAATCAGGACATTTTCCATCTACTAATTGACTTTCTGTCCAAAATGATTCACATGGAGTACAATATAATCCTTTATATTCTCCTTTATAAATATCTCCCTTGTCATACATATATTTAAATATCTTTTGAACTATCTTCTCATGATGAGGATCTGTTGTTCTAACAAATCTATCATAACTAGTATTCATAATGTCCCAAATATCTTTAATCATTCCTGAAACATTATCAACATACTGTTGAGGTTCTATTCCAGCATCCTTAGCTTTTAATTCTATCTTTTCACCATGTTCATCAGTACCAGTTTGTAAATAAACATCATAACCTTGTAATCTTTTATATCTAGCAATAGCATCAGCTAAGACAATTTCATAAGTATTACCAATATGTGGTTTTCCTGAAGTATAAGCAATAGCTGTACTAATATAATAATTTTTCTTTTTTTCCATTTTACATCCTCCTAGTAATCAGACTTTCTTTTTTTATTATTTAATTTATCATCATCTATTAATAAATATTTAACAAATAAACCTTGGCAAATTCCATCACCTTTATTAACAACATATTCATGATCACCTTCATTTTGAATGCAAATCCAAATATGACCTTCATTATCTTCATTATTATAGTAATCTGCATCTATTAAACCAACTTGATTACAGAATCTAATATTATGTTTAAAACCCATACTACTACGATCTATAAGTAATAAAGCATCATCTTTTTCCATTACTGCTTTAATCCCAGTTGGAATTTTTTTAATTTCTCCTGGTTTTAAGGAATAATCATAAATTGCACAAAAATCATAAGCTGCAGCATCTTTAGTTTTTCTTTCAGGTAATTTATATTCTTCATATAATTTTTGATCATTTTTTATATCCTTTTTAAACTGATTAAAAGAAATTTTCTCAAATCTTCTCATAAAACCATTCCTTTAAAAAATTAAAAAATTCATAAATCTAAGGACGAGTTATAACCCGCGGTACCACCTTAGTTTATGAATTTATCATACACTTATTTTCTTAACGCGAAACAACGTTTTAGCTCCAGAACCATGTTCTCAATATTTCAGAAGATTCTTTTCACCAACCAGAAACTCTCTATATTCCTACTTTAAAGATACTCTTTCTTTCATCACTAAATCTACACATAATTTAACACAAAATTATACCTTTATCAAGAAATATTAAGTTCTAACATTATCATTTTATTTAAAACTGTACACATTTGATATCCTTTTTCATTATTATCACCAAAGACTATCAAACTACCTTCAATACCTTCATTAGTAATAATAGGTAACATATTATATACTCCTTTTACTTTATTTTCTCCAAATATCATTTCACTACTTTGTAGTTTTATACTCGAACCATTTTTTACTAAATCTTTTAAAGCATTATTTAATTTAGTTCCAATATTCACAACATTTGAATATATTACACATTCTTTATTCATTAAAATTACTTTTATATTAAATACTTCAATAAATAATTTTAATATTTCATTTATTTTATAATTATTATCCAAGTTACTATATTTAGTTAAAGTAATATCCTTATCATTACAAGTAATACTTAAAACATCCCCAGTATTAATTTGTAATTGTCTTCTAATATCCATTGGTATAACAATTCTTCCTAAATTATCAATATTTTTTACAAAGTTAACATTTTTCATACAATTCTCCATTCAGTATATATTTTTAACTAAACAGAAAATTTTATGTATTAAAAATAACTTATTAAAAATTATTTATAACTACTCATATAACCATAAAATTTCATACTATTCAAATTAATCTAAAAATTAAAAACTTAAAAAGTATAGACGACTAATCTATTCTCTTATTTTTTACTTCACTAATTACTTCTTCCATAAGAGGAACTATATAATACAAGAAATGCTCTTTTTGATTTAATAATGTTAATGCAATAATAACTTGATTATGCAAATATTTTAATCTAAAACGAGGATTTATATTATAAGCTTTAACAAACAACTTATCACCTTGAATATTTTTAGAAATATCAAGAGGAAGTTCTATTTCAATTTCTCTCTCAGTTTGTCTTACTACTTCTATATTTAAATACTCTGCTTGTTTTTCAAACCATTCTTCATACATATAAATTTCTATCTGTTTACTTATTTTACCAAATCTATCCTCTAATTCTTTCTTAACTTCTAATAATTTTTTATATCCATCAATCTCATTAATTTTCTTATGTATTTCAATTTTTATATCTTCATCTGACACATATGAATCAGAAATATGTGTTTCAACTTCTACTAAAGACTTATTTGATGTAGGTTCTAATTCTTCTTCTGGAATTTCTTCCCCTTTCATTCGACGCATTTCTTCTTCTATCATTTGCATATAAAGCTCTATACCAACCGTATCTACAAAACCAGCTTGTTCTGAACCAAGTAAATCTCCAGCACCTCTAATTGATAAATCTCTCATCGCAATCCTATAGCCGCTACCTAACTCCGTAAACTCTTTTATAGCTTGTAATCTTTTTACAGCTACATCATTTAACATCTTTTGCTTATCATACATTAAATATGCATATGCTATACGATTACTTCTACCAACACGTCCTCTTATCTGATAAAGCTGACTAAGTCCAAAATTATCAGCATCATATATAATCAAAGTATTAGCATTACTTATATCAATTCCCGTTTCAATTATAGTTGTACAAAGTAAAATATCATACTCATAATTAACAAAAGACTCCATTACATCTTCTAACTCTTTTTTAGTCATCTGTCCGTGAGCAATAGTAATTCTAGCTTCTGGTACTAATTTAGCTATCTCATTTCTCTTACTTTCTATAGAAGCAACTCTATTATATAAAATAAATATCTGTCCATTTCTAGTCAATTCTTTATATATAGCATCCTTAACTATTAAATCATTCTCTTGAATAACATAAGTTTGAACAGGATATCTATTTGTAGGAGGAGTATCTATAATAGATAAATCTCTTAATCCACTTAAAGCCATCTTTAAAGTACGTGGTATAGGTGTTGCTGATAAAGTTAAAACATTAACATCATTTTTATATTCTTTAATTTTCTCCTTATGAGTAACTCCAAATCTTTGCTCCTCATCAACTATTAATAAACCCAACTTAGCAAATTTAACATCATTAGATAGTAAACGATGTGTACCAAATACTAAATCTATTGTCCCTTTTTCCAAACCTTCAATAATTCTTTTAGTTTCTTTAGTTGTTGTAAATCTATTTAACAAAGCTATCTCAATTGGATAATTTTTAAAACGTTCCAAAGCATTTTCATATTGTTGTTTAGAAAGAATCGTCGTTGGACATAAATAAAATACTTGTTTATTATTTAAGATTGTTTTAAACATTGCTCTAAAAGCAACTTCAGTTTTACCAAAGCCAACATCTCCACAAAGTAATCTATCCATAGGAACTTCACTTGATAAATCCGCATCTATATCAGCAATAGCTTTTAACTGATCATCAGTTTCTTCATAGATAAACTCTGAACCAAAAACATCTTCCTCAGCATATGAATTATATGGAATTCCTTTTATATTACTACGTGCTGCATATAACTTAATTAATTCACCACTAATATCCTTAATTTTCTTACGCATTTCACGTTTCTTTTTAACCCAACTTGTACTATTTAATTTATCTAATTTAGGTAAAGTTCCTTCCTTACCTGCATATTTAAATATTGTACTAATTTTTTCCACAGGAATATAAATCTTGTCATTACCTTGATAATTTATTTGAATATAATCCTTCTTCAAACCATTCTTTGTTAAAGTAATAACTCCATTATAAATACCTATTCCATGCATACTATGAACTACATAATCTCCAACATTTATTTGTCCAAAATCTTTAATCTTTTTACCTATACGATATGAATTTTTATAATTTATAACCGCATTCTTTACTTGTTCAATATCATTTTCACCAATAACAACATACTTATCAAAAACAAAACCTTTATTAATTTTTTTATATAAAATATTTACTTCTTTATCAATAAAATTTTCATTTTTAACAACATGATAACTTTCTAAAAATGGTTCTAAACTACGTAATTGATTTTCTTTACTCAAACATATTATTACAGTTTTTCCACCAATTACTTGTTTCTTACAATATTTTCCTAATAACTCAAAATTACTATTAAAATTTTCTATTTCCTGAGATTTATAACTCATAACTTTACCATAATCATTATCATTTAAACTATTTAAATAAATAACATAATTATAAGAAATCTCTTCAAATCTAAACATATATTTATGAGATGTATTCTGACTTTCATTATACTCATTAATATCATTCAATAATTTTTCATATGAAACATCTATTTGATCACGATTAATCATTACTAAATATGGATCATTCATATAATCACATAATGAACTATTTTTATCACTAATAATTTCCGTATAAGGTTTAATGCTTATAGAATCAACTTCTTTAATAGAAAGCTGTGTATTTTCATCAAAATATCTAATAGAATCTACTTCATCACCAAAGAATTCAATTCTTATAGGATGTTCATCATCTATTACAAATAAATCAATAATATATCCTCTTA
This sequence comes from uncultured Bacilli bacterium, assembly GCA_947628325.1. Classification (GTDB taxonomy): domain Bacteria; phylum Bacillota_I; class Bacilli_A; order RF39; family UBA660; genus Coprovivens. The sequence continues at coordinate 7,429 of CANQZL010000004.1, read as the reverse complement.
CAGCATATTCTCCAGTCGTAGTAACAATACTATCTCTAACATAACCATACTTTTCTAAATTATTTAAAATATCTTCTCTTTTTATAACATTACCTTTTTTTACTTCAAAACCCATATTACTAGGATTATTCTTATCAGGCAAATATCTTAAAAATCCCATTAAGTTAGTAACTACAATACATTTATTATTTCTAATATATTCTAAAGTTTCTAAACGTTTAACTTTTAAATCAGGAGAAACTGCTACTGCAACACTTGTTAAAAAATCATCCATAGGAAATAAACATACATTATCCATATATGTTTTTAATAAATCATAATAAATATTAGCTTCATATAAAGTATTTGCTAATAATAAAATATTCTTTTTCTCTTTTTTAAATAATTCTAAAACGTAAAAAACGTTTAACTCATTCGTTAAACCTGTAATTGTTAACCCATTTTCATATTTAAAATAATTAGCTAAAAAATTCATACTAACTCCTATTTCTTGTATTATAAATATTCATTGTAACATCAACTCCCTTTTTTATAAAAGAAGTAATTATATTATTAAAAGAAGTTTGCATCTCATCTAATTTATTTAACTCATTTTTACCAAATTTACCTAATACATAATCCTTAGTATCTATTGATTTATCATTAGATATTCCTATCTTAAGTCTAGCAAATTCTTCACTTGCCAAACATCTAATAATAGATTTTATTCCATTATGTCCTCCAGCACTACTATTTTTTTTCAATTTATAAGTACCAAATTCTAAATCTAAGTCATCATGTATAATTAAAATATCATTGATATCTATTTTGTAGTAATTAACGAATTTAATCACTGCATCTCCAGATAAATTCATAAAAGTCAAAGGTTTTACAAACAAAACTTTTTCACCATCAATTATTTTTTCACAATACAAAGCATTAAATTTTTCTTTCCAATCAGTAGTATCTAAATAATTATCTAAAACTATAAAACCAACATTATGTCTAGTATTTTTATAATCATTACCAGGATTACCCAAACCAACAACTAATTTCATATCTTTTCACTCTTTTCAAATATTCCCTTATAAGAATCATATTTTAATATATCTAATGGCGGTAAAACCTTTAGACTTCCAAGCTTACCATTTTTTGTAGCTTTTATTAAAACCATTATTGCATCCTTATGAAAACCAGCATAAATAAATTGCATCTTTTTAATAGCAAAATTATATTTAGCTAAATACTGCAATATTTCATCTAATCGATCACATCTATGTACTAAATATAATGGTGCTTTATTCTTTAAAATATTCTTACTTGTAACAATTAAATCTTCTAAATTCATTGTCATTTCATGACGAGCTATTGCTTTCTCTTCGTCTTCATTAACTAATGACTCTTTTCCATTATACTTAAAATATGGAGGATTACAAGTAACAATATCTACACTTTCTGATTCTATATAATCTAAAGCATCTTTCAAATTAGCATTAATAACTTCAATCTGTTCATTCAACTTATTATCATCTATACTTAATTTTGCTAATTCATATATGCTTTTTTGAATTTCAAAACCATAAATTTTTGCTTTTGTCTTAGTCGATAAAATCAAAGGGACAGGAACATTTCCTGTACAAAAATCAACAATACGTTGAGTATTATTCTTTAAATCAACAAACTCAGCAAGTAAAATAGAATCTAATGAAAATTTAAACTTATCTTCAGCTTGATATATCTTTAAACCATAATCATATAAATCATTCTTTACTTTCGTCATTATCAAGAATAATCTCCTTTATTACTCCATCCAAATCTACTTTATATTTTCTATTTAATATATCAACTGATACAACTTTACCTTTTCCAAAATCAGTTTTAACAGTTTGCCCAACACTTGGCATACCCATACCACATCTAACATATTCATCATCTTCATATGTTAAACAACATAACAATCTTCCACATTGACCATTAATTTTTGAAGGATTCAAAGCAATATTTTGATTTTTAGCCATATTCATCGTAACAGAATCAATATGATTTAAAAATTTTGAACAACACAACATTCTTCCACATTGACCAATACCACAAACAGTTCTTGCTTTATCACGAGCTCCTATTTGACGTAACTCAATTCTTGTTTTATAAAGAGAAGCCAACCTCTTAGCTAACTCCCTAAAATCTACTCTTTCATCAGCAATAAAATTAAATAATAATTGCTTTCTATCTAAAGTATAACTAGCATCTAAAACATTCATATTTAAGTCTAACTCTTTTACAATATTTCTTGCTTTTTTCAAACACTTTTCAGCATCAGCCAAATTCTTTAAATAATCCTTATAATCTTCTTCTGTAGCTATTCTTAAAACTTTTTTCATTTCCTCAATAGGAATATTTATTTTCTTATCTTCAACTTTATACATTACTTTTCCATACTGTAAACCTTTTTCCGTTTCAACTACTACATAAGAATCTTTTAATGCTTCTATATCTTCACCATTAAAATAATATATCTTTCCTTCAGATTTCAAAGTTATACCATATATATTACTACTCATAATATTCCCTCATTTCAATAACAAATGTATCTAATATTAAATCTATATTAACATTACTTTTAATATATTTTAACATTTTTTCTATTAAAACTAACATTTTAACTAAATTACCATTAGACATATTTCTTACTAAATCTATTTTATCATCTCTTTCCCTATCTAAACAATCTTTAATATAATAAAGCATTGTCATAAAAAAAACTTCCCACTCTTCTCGTTCCTTATAAAAATTAGACATATTTGTTTTATTATAAAGTAAATCATTTTTATTTTTAAAAATAGAATTTAAATAAAGTTTAACATCTAATAAAATCTCATCATCAATTTTATCAAATATTGTTTTATTATATTCAACATTAAATATTTGACATCTACTTCTAATTGTCGGAATTACATTTTCCTTATTATTAGTTATCAAAAAACCTAAAATATTATCAGCTGGTTCCTCTAAAAACTTTAATAACGAATTAGCAGAATAACCATTAAATTTATGAGCTCCCTTTATAATATAAATATTATATTTAGTAAAAACAGGTATTGTACTAAATTTATTTTTCATACTTAATATTGCTTCATTTTTTATAAATTGACCATCTGGTTCAATTTTTATAAGACTAGGTAAATTATCAGTATCAACTAAAGTACAAATATTACAATTCTGGTCACAATTATCTTTAAATTCATAAGGACAATTAAGCTTTTTTATTAAATCTAAAATATCTTCATAACACTTATCCATATCATCTGTTTCAAGCAAAAAAGCGTGAGCTAACTTCCCCTCACGATATCTTTTTAATATTTCACTTTTCATAGTTGCACTTACCAAAAAACCACCTCAATTATTAAATCAAAAACTTTAACAAAATTAAAGCAACTATTCCAAATATTCCTAAAAAACAACTTATACTAATTGAATATATATTTATAGGTATTACAACATTAATAGCACTAAATAATACATTAACACTATATAAAGCAAAAATTCCTAGACAAATTCTTTTTACTACAAACAATAACTTTTTCATATATTCACCTAAATAAATATATGAAAAAGTACATAGTACTATGATATCTTCTTACGATCACTTAAAGCTCTATCTAATGTTATTTCATCTAAATAATCAATTTCTGTTCCCATTGGAATACCATAAGACAATCTTGAAATAGTAACATTCTTACCTTCAAAAATTTTCTTTAGATATAATGTTGTTGTTTCTCCTTCAATAGTTGACTTCAAAGCAATAATCAACTCTGGATTATCCAAACTCTCAACACGTGATACCAAACTTGCAATATTAATATCCTCAGGATTAACATCATCAATCGGAGAAATTAAACCGTTTAAAACATGATAAACACCATTATAATTACCAGCTTTCTCAAAAGCAAAAACACTTTTATAATCTTCCAAAATACAAATAACATTTTGATTTCGCTCCTCATTAGAACAAATGTCACAAACTTCTTTATCTGTAATATGTCCACAAACCTTACACTGATGTAACTTTTCTTTTGATTCAACCATAGCTGATGCAAACTTAGAAACATCTTCTTCTGGTAATTCTAATAATGATAATGCCATTCTTTCAGCACTTTTTTCACCTATTCCAGGCAACTTACGAAAATAATTAATTAAATCTGCTAAAGACGTTGGATATGCCATTAAAATAAACCATTTAATTGACTGCCATATGCTCCAAGAACATTCTCAGTCTCTTTATCAATTTTTTCCATAGCGTCATTTACTGCTATAACAAACATATCTTCAATTATTTCCTTATCATCACTATCTATATCACTTTTAATATTAACAGATACTAACTTCTTATCACCTGTAAAAGTAACTTCCACTAATTCAGAAGTACCAACAAATGTCTTCTTATTCAATTCATCTTTTTTCTTAGTAATATCACGTTGCATTTTCTGTGCTTGTTGCATCAAAGCTTGCATATTCATATATTTTCCCTCTTTCTTTTATTCTATATCAAAAGTTCCAAAGACATCCTTAGCTAATGATTCTAATTCATCAACAGGCTGTTCATTATTTTCACTATTAACTTTCTCAATAGAACCTTTCTCTTCAATATAATTATATTTTATTTTATTCTTTAAATTAAATCTATACTTTTCTGTTTCTTTTTTCCATAAATTTTCATTTATTGCAGCAAAATTATAAAATTCATCAGAAAAATCCTTAAAATACTTCTCCAAAAGATTAATATTTTCATTTATCAAATTATTAGTTGACTCAATCTTACTTTGAATTAAAACATAACTCTTTGATGCTGCAAGAACAATAGTATCGGCTAACAAAGATATCAAATTACGATCTTTCTTCATTACATAATTCATAAAATCGACCCATACTTTGCTAATCTTATTCTTCATATCCTTTGAAACATCAACAAAACAATTATTTACACGAATATTAATATCAATAACATCCTTCGTAATATCATCATTATGTTTTGAATCTGTGGATAACGAATCCTCAACTACATCATCTTTAATAACTTCAGATTCCTTTTCTGATACATCATTAATTTCACTATTTTTATTTCCCGGGAAATAATTTACATCACTATTATCAACGTCATCACTTTTATTTCCCAACAAATCTTCTTTTTTTATTTCCTTATTATCATTATTTCCATTAATATACTTTAACAAAACAATTTCAATCAAAATATAAGGATCAACATTAATATTTATATTACACAAACACTCATTTAAATCAAATATCATATTATATACATCAGTAAAATCAACACAGTGTTTATTATTTTTAGACTTTAACTCAATCGCTAGCTTGCGCAACTCAGAAATTAACTTTTCTATAAAAACAGCATAATTAGTTCCACTATCTTTAACTTCTTTAAGAATCTCTAATAATACATTTGCATTATTTTCCTCTATAGCTGTTAATAACTCATCAATTTTCTTAACCGAAACACTACCAAAATATCTTGAAACATCATCCAAAGTAATTTCATTATCATCACTAGATAACTGATCCAACATTCCCAAAGCATCACGCATTCCACCAGCTGAAATAATTGCTATTTCATTCAAAGCATCATCAGTTATCTTTATATTCTCTTCGCTACAAACATACTTTAACCTGTTGATAATTGCTTCCTTACTAATAGGTCTAAAATCAAACCTTTGACATCTAGAAAGAATCGTAATTGGAACCTTTTGAATATCAGTAGTAGCCAAAATAAAAACAACATGAGATGGTGGTTCCTCCAAAGTCAATAACAAAGCATTAAAAGAACTAATTGAAAGCATATGAACTTCATCTATTATATAAATTTTAAACTTAGAATTACTTGGAACCAACTTAACATTATTAATTAATTCTCTAATCTCATCTACTCCATTATTAGATGCTGCATCAATTTCAATTATATCTGCATTATCATTAAACGACTTACAAGAATCACATTCATTACAAGGGTTACCATCAATCGGATGTTCACAATTCAAAGCCTTTGCAAAAACCTTTGCTGAACTTGTTTTTCCAGTACCACGAGGTCCAGTAAATATATAAGCATGGGCATTTTTACCTGTAATTATCGCATTCTTTAACATTTTAACAGTATAATCTTGCCCTACTATATTATCAAAACTATCAGGTCTATATTTTCTATACAAAACTTTATAACTCATACTTAAACCTCCTGTTGATAATTATACCAAAAAAAAGAGGTTTTTACCTCATATTATTAAAAAAATCTGTTAATAACTTATTAAATTTTTCCTTATATTCTTCATAGCCTGTTAATAATTCCTTATTAATACAAACTACATCACTACAATTCCTATTTTCGACTAAAAAATAAACCTTTTCAAGCCTCGATTCCTTTATAATAGCTGAACACATATCACAAGGCTCCATACAACTTAACATATAATAACCACTAAGCCTCCAGTCATCTACCTTCTTTTCAGCTTTCAAAGTCGCATTTATCTCAGCATGTCCCAATACATTCTTACTCTTCTGTCGATCATTATATCCAATTGCAATAACATTTCCATCTTCATCAAATACTAATGAGCTTACAGGGATCTCGCCATTTTCATATGCCATTAAAGCATACTTATATAAATCATTTAACATATCTTCATTTATAATCTCATTACCCATAAAATCACCAACAAAAAACGTGCACACAAATAGGGATTGATGTGGCTGCTACTTTCCAGTCCTGACCAGGTTACAATATATCTGTTGCACGTCTTAATATTATCAAATATAATACCTTAAAGTCAACTATTAATTCAATGTTCCACGTGGAACATTACTTTTTACAATATGTAATGAATTTATTACACTATTATTATTAAATTATATACAAATCTATAAAATTGCACACTATTTCTATAATATTAAATATATTTTTTTGAATATTTAATAATTACATTAAAGTTTTTATTTCAAAATATCATTTTATCAACAATCAATGTTCCACGTGGAACATTGAAATACTTTATTTATAAAAAAAAAACATTATTTATATAATAATACTCTTCATAATCATTATATATAATAAAAATAAATATAAACTAATCAATTTAAACAATAAATTGTGTTATTAACATTTTTATAATATCACATATATAAAAAAGAATCGACATACTACTACATCAATTCTTTTTATATAAAATTATTTCCCGGGAAATATTTTTAATTATCATCATCACTACTGTTGATAACTTCATCTTCTATTTTATCAGTAGCTAAAGCACTAATTTCTTCGGTATTATCGGTATTTCCCAAGCTTTCTTCATTATTTCCTAAAGCCTCACTATTAGAATTATCTAAATTATCATCGACTTTTTCATCTTCTTTTTCTTTATCAACTAAACTTATAGTTGCTACCTTA
>CANQZL010000003.1 GCA_947628325.1 uncultured Bacilli bacterium | reverse complement strand
TATTAGAATTATCTAAATTATCATCGACTTTTTCATCTTCTTTTTCTTTATCAACTAAACTTATAGTTGCTACCTTATGCTCATCCTTAAGCCTAATCAATCTTACACCTTGAGTTACTCTACCTAAACTATTAATATTCTCAGTTCCCATTCTCATTACCATACCAGCATCAGTAATAATAACCAAATCTGTATCATTCTTAGCAATTTTGAATGAAGCAATATCACCATTCTTATCAGTAATACTTAAGGCTTTTACACCTTTACTTCCTCTCTTAGTTTCTCTATATTCACTAACTTTCGTTTGTTTACCATAACCTTTTACAGTAACAATAATTACACTATCATCATCGGAAGCTATTTCCGCTCCTATGCAACTTGCATCACCTAATTCGATACCTTTAACACCAGAAGCTGTTCTTCCCATAACTCTAACATCATTTTCATTAAATTTAACCATTCTTCCACTACTAGATCCTAATAATACAAAATTATTTCCCGTAGTCTTTCTAACAGCTATTAATTCATCATTTTCCTTCAAAGTAATACAAATCTTACCACTATTTCTTATATTATCAAATTCAGAAATTCTTGTACGTTTAACCAAACCTGATTTAGTAACAAACAATAAATTATCAACGTTCTCCTCTTTAGAAATCTTAATAATTGAATTAACCATTTCATCTTTTTCAATTTGCAACAAATTAACTACTGGTAATCCCTTAGATTGTCTACTAAATTCAGGAATTTCATAACCTTTTAATCTATATACCTTACCCTTATTAGTAAAGAATAAAACATGATCATGAGTTTGAATATTAATCATATGTTCAACAAAATCTTCCTCATTCGTTGACATACCTTTAATACCAACTCCACCTCTATTTTGAGATTTAAATGTATCAGATGTCGTTCTCTTAATATAACCTTTATGAGTTAATGCAATCATAACATCCTCATTTGGAATTAAAGACTCATCCTCAATATAATCAATTGCAGTCATATCTATCTTTGTACGACGTTCATCAGCATATTTCATTTTAATTTCAGTCATTTCTTCCTTAATTATATTTAGAACTTTCTCTTCACTAGCTAAAATTGATCTTAACTCATCGATTTCTTTTAATAAATCTGCTAATTCTGATTCAATTTTATCTCTTTCTAAGCCAGTTAATCGACGTAATCTCATTTCCAAAATAGCTTGAGCTTGAACTTCAGTAAGACCAAATCTAGTCATCAATCCTTCTTGAGCTTCTTGATCACTAGCTGATCCACGAATTAACTTAACTACTTCATCAATATTATCTAAAGCAATCTTTAATCCCTCTAAAATATGAGCTCTCTTTTCGGCTTTATCCAAATTAAATCTTGTTCTTCGAATAATAACTTCCTTTTGAAAATCAATATATTTAGAAATTATATCCTTCAAACCTAAAGTTTTTGGTACACCTTGATCCAACATCAATAAAATAATACCAAAATTTGTTTGAAAATCAGTATGTTTATATAATTGATTTAATATTACCTGTGGATTAGCATCCTTTTTCAAAGTAATTGTTATCTTTATCCCATTCTTTAAATCTGAATGATAATCAGTAATACCATCAATAATTTTATTATGAACTAAATCTGCAACCTTATCTTTTAATTCAGAAGTATTTATTCCATAAGGAACTTCATCTACTACTATATAATGTCTTCCATTACTTTCTTCAATAGTAGCTTTACTTCTAATAGTAATTGTTCCACGTCCTGTTTCATATGCCTTTTTAATCCCAGAATTACCTAAAATAATACCTCCAGTAGGAAAATCTGGACCAGGTATTATCTTCATTAATTCATCCAACGTAATATCAGGATTATCTATATAAGCAATACAAGCATCTATTACTTCTCCTAAATTATGTGGTGGAATATTTGTTGCCATACCAACGGCAATTCCCATAGTTCCATTAACTAAAACATTAGGAAATCTTGAAGGTAATATAGTAGGTTCTTTTTCTGTACCATCAAAATTATCACACATATCAACTGTTTCCTTGTTGATATCTCTTAATAATTCCAAAGATATTTTAGATAATCTTGATTCAGTATAACGCATGGCTGCTGCTCCATATCCTTCGATATTACCAAAATTACCATGACCATCTACTAACATACAACGATAAGAAAAATCTTGTGCCATTCTAACCATTGCATCATAAATACTTGAATCACCATGTGGATGATATTTACCCATTACATCTCCGACAATTCTAGCACTCTTTTTATGAGGTTTATCTGGAGTATATCCTGATTCGTACATTGAATACAATATTCTTCTATGAACTGGCTTTAATCCATCTCTTAAATCTGGTAAAGCACGAGCTATAATTACACTCATTGAGTAATCCAAAAATGAATCTCTGACTTCTTTTACTATATTATTTTGTTCTAATCTATCCATAACCTTCACCTCCTAAGCATCTATATTTTGAGCATAAGGAGCATTTGTTTCAATAAATTCTCTTCTAGGTTCAACTTCATCACCCATTAATTTAGAGAATATTTCATCTGCAGCCCTTGTATCATCTAACGTAATTTGTCTCAAAACTCTTTTTTCTATATCCATTGTTGTTTCATTTAACTCTTCAGCATCCATTTCTCCTAAACCTTTCATACGTAAAATATCTCGTTTAGTTTCAGGTTTCAAAGTAGCTAAATACTCATCTTTTTCTTCATCTGTTAAAACATACTTAATTGTTTGTCCATGTTTTATACAATATAAAGGTGGTTGTGCTGCATATACATGTCCAGCCTCAACAATAGGTCTAAAAAATCTATAAAATAATGTTAACAATAAAACTCTAATATGAGAACCATCTACATCGGCATCAGTCATTATTATTATTTTATCATATCTTAATTTTGACAAATCAAACTCATCACCAATACCTGTACCAAAAGCAGTAATTATAGTACGTATTTCTTCATTATTTAAAGCTCTATCTAACCTTGCTTTTTCAACATTTAATATTTTTCCACGTAAAGGTAAAATAGCTTGCGTCATACTATTTCTACCTTTAATAGCAGATCCTCCAGCTGAATCTCCTTCGACAATAAATATCTCACATTCAGAAGGATCTTTACTCTTACAATCAGATAATTTACCATAAAAATTAGTAATATCTAAATCACCTTTACGACGTGTTAATTCTCTAGCCTTTTTAGCTGCCAATCTTGCCCTTGATGCAGTCATTGACTTCTCAATAATTTTCTTAGCTTCTTCAGGATTCTCCAATAAAAATCTTTCTAATCCTTCACTAAAAACATCATCAGCTATCTTTCTTACCTCAGCATTACCTAATTTTGTTTTTGTTTGACCTTCAAATTGTGGATCAGGATGTTTACAAGAAATAATCATCGTTAATCCTTCTCTTACATCTTCACCAGTTAAAGGATCATCATTTTCTTTTAATAATTTAGCATTCTTAGCATAATTATTAATAATTCTAGTTAATGCCCTTTTAACCCCATCTTCATGAGTACCACCCTCATAAGTACTTATATTATTTGTAAAAGAATACAAATTACAATTATAATCTTCATTATATTGGAATGCTACTTCTAAAGATATATTATCTTCTTGTCCTTCAACATACACTACTTCATCATGAATTGGTTTCTTATTTTTATTTAATTTATTAACAAATTCAATAATTCCACCATTATAAACAAATATATCCTTTTTTTCATCATCTCTTAAATCTTCTAATATAATACGAAGACCTTTATTTAAGAAAGCTAATTCTTCTAATCTATTTGCTAATGTTTCATAATTATATACTGTTGTTTCTTTAAAAATTGTTGGATCTGCTTTAAAAGTTACAGTTGTTCCAGTTCTTTCTGGATCACAATCATCTATAATTTTTAATTCTCCTACAGGATGTCCCCCATTTTCAAAACGTTGAAAATAAACATGACCTTCTCTGTATACTCTAACTTCTAACCAGCTTGATAAAGCATTAACAACAGAAGCTCCAACGCCATGTAATCCACCAGATACTTTGTATCCGCCACCACCAAATTTTCCACCAGCATGTAAGATTGTAAAAATTGTTTCAATAGTGGATAGACCTGTCTTTTCATTTATACCAGTAGGCATTCCACGACCATCATCTCTAACTGTAATAACATTATTTTTTTCTATAATAACCTCAATATCATCACAGTATCCAGCTAAAGCTTCATCAACAGCATTATCAACAATTTCCCAAACTAAATGATGAAGTCCTCTTTCACTAGTAGTACCTATATACATACCTGGTCTTTTTCTTACAGCTTCTAAACCTTCTAATACTTGAATATCACTATCACTATATTCCTCTTTCATATCTACCCATCCTTCACAATTCCATCATCTATCAAAAACAACTTACTTTTATCGATAATATCTTTATTAATTTTATCTATTTCAGTTGTCGTTATAAATGTTTGAATATTTTCATTCAATAATCCAAAAATATTATTTATTTTAACCATATCTAATTCACTAAATAAGTCATCTAAAATTAAAATAGGATAATTACCTCTAATTTTATTAAAAATCTCTAATTCAGCCAATTTATATGATATAATCGCATTTTTTTGTTGTCCTTCAGAACCATAATCCTTAATACTATAATCATTTAACTTAAATAAAATATCATCATGATGAATTCCAAACGTTGTTTTACCAAGAATAATATCTCTATTTAAAGAATCTTTATATCTTTTTAGTATCTTTTTTCTATCAAAATTATCATAATCAGAATTATATTCTAAATTTAAATTTGAAATTTGACATATCTTATAATAAAACTCCCCTATCTTCTCATTTAATAAATCAATATATTTTTTCCTTGATAAATAAATTTTTTCTCCATAATCAATCAATTTATTAGTAAGAATATCTAAATATTCACTAGATGAATTAGCATTAATATTCATCGTTTTTAAATATGTATTACGTTGCTTTAATAATTTATTATACATATTTAAATTCTTTAGATATCCATTATTAATTTGTGATATCTCTAGATTAATAGCTTTTCTTCTTACACTAGGAGAATCCTTTATAAATCTTAAATCATCAGGATTAAAGAGTACAACACTAATTTTAGATATATAATCACTTAATTTATCTATTTTAGTATTATTAATTTTTACTTTTTTACCCCCATCTTTAATTATTATTTTATAATTATTTTCGTATTCATCAAGAATTGTACCTTCTATTCGACAGACATCTTTGTTGTTCATAATTACTACTTTATCAACTGAACCCCTAAAAGATTTTGTAAGCGCAAGTACATAAATACTTTCAATTAAACTAGTCTTTCCCCCACCATTTTTGCCATACAAAATATTTGAAACTGGTGAAAAGCTAACCTCTAGTTTTTCATAATTTCTAAAATTTAATAATTTCAAATGTTGTATTTTCATTTTTTAGCCTCTTTTACGACCGTAGATAAAAAAAAGTATATTTTGAGTACTCCTATACCTCAAATTAATTATAACACAAAAAGCTACCTTAGAGTAGCTTTTTCTTATTTTTTTCTAATTTTTCTCATTTGTAATGTATCTTTTAATCTTGAACATCTATAAAGTTGATTATCTATAATTGAAGAAGATACATCAATTAGAATTTTTTTCCCATTTTTAAGTTCAACAATTGTTTTATCCTTAAATTTATCAGGCTTATAAATATGAGAATAAGATAACCAAGAACAACTATTATTCTTTGGTGACAAAGTAGGAAAAAATATTAAATCGAAAGATTCTTCAATTATAACTGGCACTTTATGTGTAAATCCTACTAATTTTGATGTCCCTGCTTGTCTTCCTTCTAATGAACTTCCAAAATACTCACAGCTTTCTTCTACAATCTTTAATGCCGATTTATCTACTACAAAAGAATTATCTGTTTCATACACAATAGTATGATTAGAATCCTTTGGTACTAAAGCTACAGTATCTTTATTAATCTCATAAGATTCCATTCCAAACCTCCCTCTTTCCAAAATTTACCAACCTTATACCCTACTTTATTGTCGAAAAAATTCTATTTTTGTCGACAAAATTCGATAAATTAGAAAAAAAAATCAAAAAAAAATCACTTTTTGTTTAAAGTGATTTAAAAATTTATAAAATTAATAAGTTTTTATAGGTAATATCAATTGAATTAATGATTCATCTGTCATAGATTTTATAACTATAGGTTTAACTTCTCCATTTAGTAATATTAAGATTTCTTCATCTTTAATTGTCTTTAATGCATCCAACATATACTTAGCACTAAAAGATATATCTATATTAGCATCTTCTTTTGTTTCAATATTTAATTTTTCCTCAGCTTTACCTATTTCAGAAGCATATGAATTTATTATCATTTGACTATTTTTAATACGCATCTTTACTATATTTTTATCTTTACTCTGTGTAAGTAATGCCATTCTATCTATTGCACTAAAATAATCATTTAACTTAGTATTAACTATAATAGCAAAATCATTAGGTATTAAATTTGAAGTATTAGGATATGTTCCAGATAATAAATTAGTTTGAAATACTATATTCTTATATTTAAATAATACCTTGTTAGTAAATATATGCATATACACATCTTCATCTTCCGTAATTATTTTATCTAGTTCCATTATATTTTTACCAGGTATTACAATATTAACATCTTCTTCTGAAGGAACATCTAACTTAATATTCTTTTTTGCAAGTCGATAAGAATCAGTAGCAATACATTCTAAAACATCACCAGCTATTTTAAAATTTAATCCTGTAAGTAAAGGTCTCAATTCTTGTGTAGATATAGCAAATGAAGTTTGACTTATAATTGTTTTAAATACATTTCCTTTAATAACTATAGGATTCTTAGTTTCTTCAAGTTTAATACTAGGATATTCTTTAGGATCTAAACAATTTAAATCATATTGACTATTATCAGAAGAAATTTTAATTTTTAAACCATCCATCAATTCAAAATTAATTAAATCAGATGGCATTTTCCTTATTATATCTAATATATATTTACTCTGGATAATTATAGATCCTTCATTTTCTATATTAGTAATTTCTTTCTTTTCAATAAAAGCTCTTATTGTAAGTTCACTATCACTAGCAGTTAAAAATAAACCTTCTTCATTTAATTCAAACTTAACTCCATTTAATATAGGTATTATATTTTTAGTTGATATAGCTTTAACAACATTAGCTAAATTTTCTAACAAAATATTTTTTTCAATAGTAAATTTCATATTATTCCTTCTTTCTTATTAATTATTATTTTTATTATTATAAAGTTGATATGTTAATAACTTATGAATTATCAACAAAAATCTAATAAAATCTAACTATTTTAATTGTTGATAAACATGTTTTTATTAACAACTTATCCCCATTTTATAATTTTGCTTTAATTTCATTTATAATTTCTTTTAATTGACTATTATTTTTTAAGTCATCCTCTATTCTATTAACAGCATTAATTACTGTTGAATGATCCCTTGCTCCAAATTCTAAACCAATACGTGGAAAAGAATTATCAGTAAGTGTTCTACATAAGTACATTGCAACCATTCTTGGATAAACTATATTAGCACTTCTTTTTTTACCCTTTAATACTTCTACAGTAAGATTATAATAATCTGCAACTGCCTTTTGAATACTGGCAATATCATTATTAAGATAAGGATTTTTAGTTATAAAATCTTTTAATGCTTCATTAGTAAATTCTAAATCTATTTTATCTGGTACATTTAATGCTGTATAAACCACTAACCTATTAATAGCACCTTCTAAGCTTCTAACATCAGTATCAAAATTATTAGCTATAAATTCGATACTTTCATCTGTCATTTTATCAGCAACGCTATTAATTCTGCTTACTTTATCTTTTATAATACGACATCTAAGTTCAAAATCAGGTGGATATATATCTACAGGAAGTCCCATAGCAAATCTACTTGTAAGTCTATCTTCTAATAATTTTAAATCTTCAGGCGAACGATCTGAACTTATTATAATTTGTTTCTTTCTTTCATGAAGATTATTAAATGTATGAAAGAATTCATCTTGTGTTTTTTTTGCATCTACTAAATATTGAATATCATCAATTATCAATACATCTATATTTCTATATTTATTTTTAAAGTTGTTTCCATATTCAATCTTATTATCATTAGTACTAGCAATACCTGCATAATCTTTTCTAAAATCATCACTCGTAGTATATAAAACTTTTAAATCTTTATTGTGCTCATGAATATAATTTCCAATTGCATGCATTAAATGAGTTTTCCCTAACCCACTTTTTCCATATATAAATAAAGGATTAAATTGGGCACCAGGACTTTGAGCTACGGCAAAAGCTGCTGTTTTAGCAAACTTATTAGTATCCCCTACAACAAAGTTATCAAAAGTATAATCAGGATTCAAATTACTTTCAAAGTTAACTATATTCTCATTGTTAATAACTTCAACATTATTAACAGCTTCTTCCATTACTTCAGTTTCAGTTTTATTAACTTCCTCTTCTAAAACACAGTCTATTTCTCTCTCTACACCAGTGATGGTCGTAAATGAATCTGATATTAAATTATAATAATTAGAAAGTAAAAAACGTTTATGTAAAAGCATCGGTACAAGTAAGACTATCTTTTTATCATCCATTTCATATAATTTAGTTTTACCAAACCAAGTACTAAAAGATACTGGGTTAAGTTCTTTTTTGATTAGTTCTAAAAACTTTGCCCAAATATCATCAAAATTCAAAACCATCACCCCACTTTGCAACATTTGTACAATTATTTTAACTCAAGCTGTGGAAAATTAAAAGTATAATTTTAATGAAAAAATGATATAAACAACTTATCCACAAAAATAACTACATTTCATTCCTTAATATTAGGAGAATCCAGGGATTTATCCACATAATCAACAAATTTTATTTAAACAAGTTAATAAAGTTATCAACATATCAACAGAAAATTGTGGATAAGTGTCAAATTTCTCATTATTTCAAGATATTCCTTGACTTTTCTAAAAAGTTAATATTATAATAAGAGAGCTTGTTTAGATGTGGAGGTGTTATTTTATGAAAAGAACTTATCAACCAAATAATAGAAAAAGAGCAAAAAAACATGGATTTTTTGCTAGAAAAGAAAGTAATGTTTTAAATTCAAGAAGAAAAAAAGGACGTAAGAGAATCGTTGTAAAATAAGCCACTATTATAGTGGTTTTTTATGTCTTAAAGGAAGTTTAAGTATGAAAAGGGAAGAAACAATAAAATCACAAAAACTATTTAATAATATAATAAAGAATGGTAATTTTATTAAAAATGATTATTTCGTTATTTATAGTTCTAAAAATGAAGACAACAAAATAAATTATGGTATTGCTATTAGTAAAAAAATAGGTAATGCTGTAACAAGAAATAAAATAAAGCGTCAAACAAGAGCCATAATAGATAGAAATAGAAATTTGTTTAAAAAAAGTCACAATTATATTATAATGATTAGAAAGAGCTGTGTTTCTAAAAAATTTAATACTTTAGAAGAGGCTTTAATTGATTTATTAAAGAAATAAGGGTGATAAAGTGAAGAAAAAAATCAAAATATTTATAGTACTGCTGTTATTTATTATTTGCACAGGATGTACGCAAACACTAAAAGATGGCAAAGAAGCAGTAACAAATAAGGAAACTGGTCAGACATTAACTTCAAACATATTATGTAAACCAACCGATGAAGACTTAATTGAAACTTATAAAGAATATGATGATAAATTACAAGTTAGCATGGATGATTTACCAGAATGTTCATCATTTACTCCAAATAAACTAAAATACAAAAGTTTATGGGAATCAATATTTATAAAACCATTAGCATTCATAATTTTAAAATTAGGATATTTAATAAAAAATATGGGTGTATCAGTAATGATAATTGGTTTGTTAATAAGATTAATAATGATGCCAATTCAAATAAAGACAGTAAAACAATCTGAGAATATGAAAAAGATTCAACCAGAAATGGCCAAAATAGAAAGAAAATATAGAAATAAAACAGATAATGAATCTTTAATGGCAAAAAGCCAAGAAACAATGATGCTTTATAAAAAGTATAAAATAAATCCAGTAAGTGGATGTTTACTAGCATTTATTCAACTTCCTTTGTTCTTTGCTTTCTTAGAAGCTATTAATAGAGTACCTGCTATTTTTGAAGGATCATTCTTAACTATGAATTTAGGTATGACTCCAACAGCAGGCTTTGCTCAACATAATTATATATATATATTATTAATAATATTAATTATTGTAACAACGTATTTATCATTTAAAATATCAATGGCAAGTCAAGATAAAAATTCAGAAATGGCTCAGCAAATGAATTTCATGTTTATATTTATGATATTTATGGTATCAATAGCATCTTTGAGTTTACCAACAGCAATTGCACTATATTGGATAGTAACTAATGGCTTTGCTGTTATCCAGAACTTTATAATAAAGAAAATAATTGAAAAGAGGATTTAAAATGGAATTTGAAGTATTTGAAGGAAAAACTAAAGAAGAAGCTAAAGAACTAGCTTTAAACACTCTAAATGTTAAAGAAAATGAAGTTTTCATAAAAGAAGAAGAAAAAAAGGGTAAACTATTTAAAGGAACAACATATATTTGCAAAATTATAAAAATTTCTGAAGTAGCTAATTTCTTAAAAGAACAATTAGCTGAATTAATAAAGAATATGGGAATAGAATGTCAATATGAAACCAATATTCGTGATGAACAAATCAATATAAAAATGTATTCTGATAAAAATAATATATTAATAGGAAAAAATGGACAAACATTAATGGCAATTCAAACAATATTAAGACAAATGGTTTATAATCGTCTAGATTTATATCCATATATATTATTAGATGTAGAAAATTATAAAGAAAAGAAAATATCTAATTTAGAAAGAAATGCTAAAAAGATTGCTCGAGAAGTTTTAAAAACAAAAGTTGATGTTAGTTTAGATAATATGAATTCATATGAAAGAAGAATAATTCATAATGCTTTATCTAAATATAAAAATCTTTCAACGACCAGCGAAGGTGAAGAACCAAACCGACATATTGTAATAAGATATGTTGAAACTGAAGACGAAGAAGAATAAAAAAGTTCTTCTTTTTTATTTCCCGGGAAATAATTTTGATATAATAAGTAATATAAAAAATATTTCCCACTATTATAAAATGTGCTATAATACGAGCCGAAAGGAGCGAGAATATGAATGATACAATCTGTGCAATAGCAACTAGTCAAGGAGTAGGAGCTATTGCCATTATAAGAGTAAGTGGTGATGAATCCCTTCAAATTGTCAATCAACTATTTAAAGGAAAAGATTTAACAAAAGTACCAAGCCATTCCATAAACTATGGTAAAATAATTGATCCAAAAACAAAAAAAATAATAGATGAAGTTTTAGTATCAGTAATGTTAGCTCCTAAAACCTTTACTAAAGAAAATGTTGTAGAAATAAACACTCATGGTGGAATTGCATCAACTAATAAAGTATTAGAATTACTTCTTACATATGGCTGTCGTCTTGCTGAACCAGGAGAATTTACAAAACGTGCCTTCTTAAATGGGCGAATTGATTTACTTGAAGCAGAAGCCGTAATGGATTTAATAAATGCCAAAACCAATAAACAAAGAGACTTAGCTACGAATCAAATTACAGGAAAAGTATCTGATTTAATAAATTCTTTAAGAGACGATTTAGTTCAAGTAATATCTAATATTAATGTCAATATAGATTATCCAGAATATGATGATGTTGATATTATTACAAATGATATTTTAATACCTAAAATAACAAATTTAAAAAATCGTATTCAAAATATTCTAAATGAAAGTCAAAATGGTCGTATTATCAAAGATGGAATAAAAACTTCTATTATCGGAAGACCAAATGTTGGTAAAAGTAGTCTGTTAAATGCCTTACTTGAAGAAGAAAAAGCCATAGTTACCGAAGTAGCTGGTACAACAAGAGATATAGTAGAAGGACAGATAAGTATCAATGGTATCTTACTTAATATTATAGATACAGCTGGTATAAGAAAGACTTCTGATATAGTTGAATCTATCGGAGTAGAAAAAAGTTTAAAGATGATGGAAGAATCTGACTTAGTTTTATTTGTCTTAAATAATAATGAAAAAATAACTGAAGATATTAAAGAATTATTATCAAAGATAAAAAATAAAAACTATTTAATTATAATTAACAAAACAGATTTAACAAAAGAATTAAATATTGAAAATTTAA
Organism: uncultured Bacilli bacterium; assembly: GCA_947628325.1. Classification (GTDB taxonomy): domain Bacteria; phylum Bacillota_I; class Bacilli_A; order RF39; family UBA660; genus Coprovivens. The sequence goes on along the minus strand of CANQZL010000003.1, from coordinate 13,156 downwards.
AAATAGATAAAAATAATATTGTATATATGAGTATTAAAAATAATCAAGGAATTGATGAATTAAAATCAAAAATAATAGAAATGTTTAATATAAATCAAATAGAATCAGAAGATCCAACATATCTAAGTAATAGTCGAAGTATAAGTATTTTAGAACAATGCTTAAATAGAATTATCGATATTGAAAAAGGTTTAAAAGAAAACCTTCCTATAGATATGATAGAACTAGACATTAAAAATATCTGGGAGCTTCTAGGAACTATAAATGGTTCAACTTATGAAGACGAATTATTAGATGAAATGTTTAGTAGATTTTGTCTTGGGAAATAAAAAAATTATTTCCCGGGAAATAAAAAGAGGTGTCAAAAATGTATGAAATAATAGTAGTAGGAGCTGGACATGCTGGTTGTGAAGCAGCCCATGCAGCTGCTAAAAAGAATCATAAAACTTTATTAATAACAAGTAATTTAAAAAATATAGCAGATATGCCATGTAATCCTCATATTGGAGGAAGTGCTAAAGGAATTGTCGTTCGAGAAATAGATGCCTTAGGAGGATTAATGGGTAAAATAGCTGATAAAACACATTTGCAAATCAAAATGCTAAATAGTGCCAAAGGTCCAGCTGTTCAATCTTTACGAGCTCAAGGCGATAAAATAGCCTATCCAAAAGAAATGGTTAAAGCTTTAAAAGAATTAAAAAATCTTGATATTAAAGAAGGTATGGTTGAAGACCTAATTGTCGAAAATGGTGAAGTAAAAGGCGTAATTTTAGAAGATGGAACAAAAATTACATCAAAAATTGTCATTTTAACAACTGGAACATACTTAAAAGCCGATATATTAGTGGGAAATACTCGAACAAGAAAAGGTCCACATAATGAAAAACCTTCAAATTACTTAAGTGGCAAACTAAAAGAGTATGGTTTTAACATAATTAGACTAAAAACAGGAACTCCACAAAGAATAGAGCGTAGTTCAATTGATTTCTCAAAAACTAAAATAGAACCAGGCGATAATAAATACTTAACCTTTAGCTTTGATTTAAAACCATGTTATAAAATAGAAGATCAAGAGCCATGTTACTTAACTTATACTACTGAAAAAACTCATGAAATAATAAGAGCTAATTTAAATAAATCAAGTATGTATGGAGCTTTAGACGATATTAAAGGAATAGGACCAAGATATTGTCCATCAATTGAAGACAAAGTAGTAAGATTTGCTGATAAAGAGCGTCATCAATTATTTTTAGAGCCTGAAAGTAGATATTATGATGATATATATGTTCAAGGTTTTTCAACTTCAATGCCTCCTGAAATACAAGAACAAATGGTTCATAGTCTTCCTGGTTTAGAAAATGCTAAAATATTAAGATATGGCTATGCAATAGAATATGATGCAATTTATCCAACCCAACTAAATGCCAATTTAGAAACAAAAGTTTTAAAAAATTTATTTACAGCTGGTCAAATAAATGGAACAAGTGGTTACGAAGAAGCCGCTTGTCAAGGACTTATGGCTGGTATAAACGCTGCTTTAAAGCTTGAAAATAAAGAAAGTTTTGTCTTAAAAAGAAGTGATGCTTACATAGGCGTTTTAATTGATGATTTAATTACTAAAGGAATTAAAGATCCATATCGATTATTAACTAGTAGAGCTGAATTTAGATTACTTTTAAGAAGTGATAATGCTGATTTAAGATTAAGACATTATGGCTATGATGTTGGACTTATATCTAAACAGCAATTAAATAAATTACTAAAAAAAGAGGAAGATATAAAAAATTTACTTAGTTTCATGAAAGAAACTAAAATCAAAATGACTCCAAATAATAAAAAAGCCTTTGAAGATAATAATTATCAAGTACCAACCTCCTCAGAAAGCCTTTATAAATTAATAAAAAGACCAGAAATAACAATGTTATTTTTAAATAAATTAATTGAAATACCATATAGTGAAGAAATACAAGAACAAGTAGAAATTAATTTAAAATATGAAGGCTATATAGCTAAATCCTATAAAGAAGCTGAAAAAATGTTAAAGCTCGAGAAAAAACAAATACCAGAAGATATTGACTACGATAAAATTAAAAATATTGCTTCAGAAGCTAGACAAAAACTAAAAGAAGTACGACCAACTACAATTGCTCAAGCAATTAGAATAAGTGGTGTTAATCCATCAGATATTTCAATTCTATCCGTATATTTAAAAAAGGAATATGGTAAAGATGAATAAAGAAGAATTTATAAAAGAAGTTGAAAAATTAGGAATAAAAGTAACTAATGAGCAATTAACTAAATTAGATACTTATGCCAAATTCTTAATAGAATATAACAAACATACCAATTTAACTGCAATTACTGAAGAAAATCAAATATATTTAAAACATTTTTATGATTCTTTAACTATTGTAAAAGCTATTAATTTACAAGATATTAATAATTTATTAGATGTAGGTACTGGAGCAGGTTTTCCAGGAATGGTCTTAAAAATATTTTTTCCTAATCTAGAAGTTACTTTATTAGATTCTAACAATAAAAAAATAACCTTTTTACAAGAGTTATCTAAGAAATTAGAACTAACAAATATTAATTTTTATCATGGTCGAGTAGAGGAGTTTTGTCTTAAAAATCGTGAATCATTTACTTTAGTTACTGCAAGAGCTGTAAGTAATATGTAAGCTTTAGTAGAATTATGTCTTCCCTTAGTTAAATTAAATGGATATTTTATTCCTTTAAAAGGCTCTAATGAAGAAGAAATTAACAATTCCAAAGAAGCTATAAAAATATTAGGTGGAAACATTGAAAAAATAGAAAAATTCACCTTACCATATGAAGAAAGTATTAGAAATATTGTAAAAATAAAAAAAATAAAAATAACACCCAAAGAATATCCACGAAGATATGAAAAAATAATTAAGTACCCATTGAAATAATATCTAAAATAAGTTATTATTAATAATAGGTAATAATATAAAAAGGGGCTGAGAATATGAACTTAGAACCAAGTGTCCTACAAGTACATATAGAGGATATAATACCAAATAGATTCCAACCAAGATTATCTTTTGATGATCAAGGTTTAAAAGAATTATCTGATTCAATAAAAGAACATGGAATTATTCAACCTTTAGTTTTAAGAAAACTAGGAGATAAATATGAAATAATTGCTGGAGAGCGTCGTTATAAAGCAGCTCAAATGGCAGGTTTACAAACTGTTCCAGCTGTTATTGCTAATATAGATGATAATAAATCTGCAGAAATTGCTTTAGTAGAGAATGTTCAAAGAAGAGATTTAACTGCAATAGAAGAAGCACGTTCTTACAAAAGTCTTCTTGATAAAGGTTATTTAACTCAAGATCAATTAGCTAAAAGAATGGGACTTTCTCAACCAGCAATTGCTAATAAATTAAGATTATTAAACTTAGATGAAGAAGTTCAACAAGCATTATTAGAAGATAAGATTTCTGAAAGACATGCAAGAACATTACTAAGCTTAGAAGATAAAAATGCTCAAAGAGAATGGTTACATCGAATAATTAATGAAAGACTAACAGTTCGTCAATTAGATTTAGAATTAAGAAAATTAAGAGATGCTAATCAAGAAGATAGTGAAGAAGAATCTAGTGATGTTCCTATAGTTTCTGCAATGCCTAGTATTGAAGATATTAAAGCCAATGCTGTTGATCTAAAAGATGCTAAAAAAACGCCAAATGTTGAACCAAACGAAATTGAAACATTAGAAGATACGACACCATCATCACCATTAGAAACACTTGATAATCTTGAACCATCCAATAGTAATCTAAACATTCCTAATGATAATATTAATCCAAATTTAAATTTAGCATCCGAAATACCAAATAATCAAAATAATAATTCTTCATTTACACAAGCAACAATGGTTCCAGAATTTAATATAGCAACACCAAATTCAGCAAGTACTTTTATTTCACAAGATACTTTGCAACAACCTCAGGAAGAAAAGAAATATTTTGGTATGGCAGATAATCTTCCACCAATTGAAGAACAACCACAAACGAATTTCATGAGTGCTGCTGATTTTAGTAATAACCAAGCAAATTCTGAAAATCAAATAGAAGAACCTAATTCTTCGCCTAAATTAGAAATATTTGATGCACCAGCAACTGATAATTCATTTATCAATGATTTTAAACAACCAGAAGAACCAAAAGTTGATATTATGCCTCCTATTAACAATCAAATGTCATCATTTAATCAAGACTATAATCCAATGGAAATAAATGCGAGTAATAAATACTTTACCCCAATCCAAGATGAAAGACCTGAAATTACTATCAATAACAATCAAAATACAATGGTTGATCCAATGGATGCTGTAGCAAATTTAAATAATGAAAACAGTAATAATTCAACATCATCAGATGGCTTAGAATTAAAAGATGCCATAGCAGCAATTCGTTCTTGTATTGAGTCATTAGGAGATCAAGGATTCTTCATAAATGTTGAAGAAATAGACTTTGATTCAAATTATCAAATAACAATGCAAATACATAAAGACAACTAATCAGTTGTCTTTTTTAAGTATCTTTTCCATCACTATATAATTCTTTATAAACAGTTTCCGTATCAAAATCACGATATTCACTACCATTAACATAATAAAATATAGTTGTTTTTTCTGGATCGTTAGATTGTTCTCCTGTAACAGCATTAAGAGGCACTCCAACAACATTATTAGGCATTTCATACCATTCCTTCTCAAAAGGTAAACTTCTCATAGTATCAACCCAAATATTTTTAGAAATATTTCCATCACTAACTTTCATTTCACTATTATCATCATAACCATTCCAAACCATCATTAAAGTATTAGCATCATACCCAATCATCCAACAATCAGTTCCAGAAGAACCGGTTTTAACTGCATATTTGCTAGATATTTTAGAAGCAATACTCATTACTGTTGGCGTATTATAATCAATAAAAGCTGAATTATATGTTGATGTCATCATTTCATTTAATATAAATGTATAAGATTCATTTAAAACTAGTTCTTTTTTATCATCTTTTTCATACAAAACATTACCTTCTAAATCAACAACTTTATCTATAAAGGTTAACTCTCTTTTATAACCACCACTAGCTAAAGTTGTATAAGCTCTAGCAAAATCTAACATATTTAATTCACAAGTTCCCAATGCTAAAGAGGGAATTGGTTCTAAATTAGCTTTTAGTCCCATTCTCTTAGCCGTATTAACTAATACTTCTTCTCCTAGAAATAAATGCGTTTTAACTGCATAAATATTATCAGAATAAGATAATGCAGCAGCCATCGTAATATTCTTATTACCATACTTATTATTATAATTTGCTGGTGAATAATTTTGATTATTAGAAAACATAAATGTTGTAGGTTCACTTAAAAAAGTAGAAGATGAAACCATTCCATTTTCTAAAGCTGCATAATAAAGTAATGGCTTAATAGAAGAACCTACTTGTCTTTGACTACTAATAGCTCTATTGTATTGACTTACTGCGTAATCAACTCCACCAGTTAACGCCATAACACCACCAGTTTTAGGATTGACTATAATACTTGCTACTTGCATTTTATCATCTTTCATATATTCCAAAATAGTTTTTTCCATTAAACTTTGAGCTTCCATATTTAAAGAAGTATATATTTTTATACCTCCAGATTCAATTAAAGAATCTGGTATTTTTTCAATACTTTCTAATTCTTTATATACTGCATCTTGATAATACATTAACATATTTAAACTATCTTCACTTTTTTTACCATAAACTGTAACTTTATTTTTAAATAAATTATTAAATGTTTCTTCATCTATAACTTGATTATTTAATAAAACATTTGCAATTACTTTAGCTCTTTCAATACAAGCATCATAATTAGTAACAGGATTATATTTATTAGGAGCTTTAGGAATCCCCGCCAATATAATAGCTTCTTCTAATGTTAATTCATCAGCATCCTTATTAAAATAAAACTGACTAGCATTCATTACTCCGTAATTACCTTGTCCAAAATTAATAGTATTTAAATATCCTTCTAATATTTCATCTTTATCATATTGTGTTTCTAATCTTAAAGTTAAAAAAGCTTCTTCAATTTTTCTTTGCCAAGTCTTCCCGAAATCTAAATACATATTTTTAATATATTGTTGACTTATTGTTGAAGCTCCTTCTACTATTGAACCATTTCTTATATTATTATACATAGCTTTAATAATTCTTAAGTAATCAAAACCATGATGTTTATAAAATCTTTTATCTTCTGTATTTATAACTGCATCTATAAAATATGGAGACATTTCATCTAATGAAACCCATTCATTATTCCCAGACCCTTGATAAACAAGTTGTTCTTTATCATCATATATATAAAATTGATTAGCATTTTTAATATCTAATTTAGGAGAAAAATAAGCATATATATATAATCCAGCTATACTAAAAATACCTAAAGCTATTATTATAATTAAATATTTAACTAACTTTTTTATTATTTTCATACATAACACCCATTATTTATTATTTAAAAAATCTAATAAATTATAAGTAAAATAAATATTTTAACTAAAAGAAAAAAAAGCTCTTATTAAATATCTAAAAAATATCTAAATATTAGTACAAATTATTTAATCTTGTGTTATAATTACTTGCAAAAGAAAAGGGCTGGTCTAATGAAACAGTTACTAAATATAAAACTATATAAAGATAAAAAAATTGAAAAAGAATATAAAAATATTAAAGCTTTATTAAATAATAAAAAATATACTTTCAAATTAGACAATATAAAAACTTCTATATCAGATAGAATGTTTACTAGAGAAAATGACGAATTTAAATTTACTTTAGATATCTTAAAAAAAGAAGCAACATATTATTTAAAAGAAAAAAATATATTATTTGACATTGAGGTTTTAAATTTATCTTCTAAAAATGAAGATAATAATATAATATTAGAATATAGATTATCTAGTGATGATGCTAGTTTTAAAATAGTAATTAAAATAGAAGGTGAAATTAATGAGTAGTTTTATTGAACAAGAAGAACAATATTTATTAAGTAAAATAAAAGAATGTGGATATGAATTAGACGATGTAACTTTAAATGTCTCATCTCGTCCTGAGTATGGAGATTATCAATTTAATGGTGCTATGACGATGGCTAAAAAATATGGAAAAAATCCAAGAGAAATAGCTACTGAAATAGTTGAATGTATAAAAAAGGATAATAAATACCAAGATATAAATATTGCTGGTCCAGGCTTCATCAATATTACTTTTAGTGATAAATCTTTAATAGATCATGTAAATGAATTAAATAAAAATATTAATTTAAATTATGAAAATGATAATCCTAAAACAATCTTTTTAGATTATGGAGGAGCAAATGTTGCTAAAGCCTTACATGTTGGACATTTAAGAAGTGCTAATATTGGAGAAGCTTTAAAAAGACTATCATCATCTTTAAATAATAAAACAATAGCCGATGCTCACCTAGGAGATTTTGGTAGACCTATTGGACTAGTAATGCTTGAAATAAAAAAACGTCATCCTAATTTACCATATTTTGATAAAACATTTACTGGTGAATATCCTAAGACATCACCTGTAACAAATGAGGACTTAATGGAGATATACCCATATGCTTCAGCAAAAGCTAAAGAAGATGAACAATATATGGAAGAAGCTCGTTTAATGACAGCATTATTTCAAGACGGCGATAAAGGTTTAATGGCTTTATGGCATCATATTATGAATGTCTCAAAAACTGATATAAAAAGAATTTATGATCGTCTTAATACAACCTTTGAAGTATGGGAAGGCGAATCAGATGGTAATAAATATATTCCTGAAATGATTGCTTATCTCGAAAAACAAAATATTATTAAAGAAAGTGAAGGTGCTAAAGTTATTGAAGTAGCCAAAGAAGACGATGACCATGAAGTACCTCCATTACTTTTAATTAAATCAAATGGAAGTGCTTCATATGAAACAACCGATTTAGCTTGTATTTGGGAAAGAATGAAAAAATGGCATCCTGATGAAATTTGGTATCTAACCGACGTTCGTCAAGCTCTTCATTTTGAACAAGTATTTAGAGCAGCAAAAATTTCTAAAATCGTTGATGATGAAACAAAACTTCTATTTATACCTTTTGGAACTATGAATGGAGCCGATGGAAAACCATTTAAAACAAGAGATGGTGGAGTAATGACCCTAGAATCATTACTAGATATTGCCAAAGAAGAATGTGAACACAAAATACTACCAAATATTCAAGGCGAAGAAAGAGAAAAAATAGCTGATATTGTTTCTGTAGCTGCCGTAAAATATGCAGACTTAATTCCTTATCGTTTAACTGATTATAATTTTGATCATGTTAAATTTAGTGACTTACAAGGTAAAACTGGTCCTTATTTACTATATTCAACAATTAGAATGAAATCTTTACTAAACAAAGCTACTGAAGCTAAGATAAAATTTTCAAAATATATAACTATAAATAATAAAATAGATAGAGATATTATTATATGTCTTCTTAATTTAAGAAATGTTTTACTAAAATCATTTAATTCTAAATCCTTAAATGATATAACAGAATATTTATATAAAATAACAAACTTATATAATAATTTATATGCTAATAATCGTATTTTAACAGAAGAAAATAAAGATATCCAAGAATCATGGTTATTACTAACAAAAGTAATATATGAAAACAATTTAAAATTATTGAATATACTAGGTATAGATATTCCTGAAAAAATGTAAATTTTAAAAAAAATATATTTTCCTATTGTCATATTAAAAAAAATATGTATAATGGTGTCTAGTGAATTATTTGGAGGTTATTAATATGAAATTAAAAGATTTAACTAAAGAAGAAATAGAAGCTATGTCTTATGATGATATAGCAATGATGATTTTAACTGAAACTAATCGTCAAATGAAGATTAATGAACTATTTAAAGAAGTATGCAAATTAGTTGGTTTATCTGATGAAGAATTTGTTGATAAATTACCAGCATTCTTTGATATACTATCTACTGATCATAGATTTATAATGTTAGAAAATGGTCTTTGGGATTTAAAAACAAAGCATTCTACAAAAGTCATTATTGATAATGATGATGAAGACGATGAAGATATTGAAGAAGATATCGAACTAGATGAAATAGAAGAATCTGAAGAAGATACCGAAAAAGACATATATGCGGATGTTGATGAAGACGATGATTTAACAGACGATGATGATGACTTAAAGGACTTAGTAATAATTGACGAAGATGAGGAAGCAAATGGTATTTAAATTCCATTTGTTTTTTAAATTTTAAATGTTTATGATATAATACAAAACGAAAGGCGTGAATATCATGTTTGAAAGACTTGATGCTATAAAAGAAAAATATGAACAATTAACTGAAGAATTATCTAAAGAAGAAGTTCTAACAGATTATAATAAGTTAAAAAAATTATCTAAAGAACAAAAAGATTTAGAAGAAACTTATTTAAAATATAAAGAATATCAAAATGTTTTAAGTAATATAAAAGAAGCTGAAACTCTTTTAGATGATCCTGAAATGGGTGAAATGGCTAAGATGGAATTAGAAGAAGCTACTTCTAAAAAAGATAAATTAATAAGCGAATTAGAAATTCTTCTTATTCCCAAAGATGCTAATGATGATAAAGATATAATTATGGAAATAAGAGGAGCCGCTGGTGGTGACGAAGCTAATATCTTTGCTGGTGATTTATTTAGAATGTACTCTCGCTATGCTGATAAAGAAGGTTGGAAAATTGATGTAATAAATTCTGAACCCGGAGCCGCTGGTGGTTATTCCCAAATCGAAGCAAAAATAAAAGGTGAAAATGTTTATTCCAAACTAAAATATGAATCAGGTTCCCATCGTGTTCAAAGAGTCCCAGTTACAGAATCAAATGGTCGTATTCAAACTTCAACCGCCACAGTCTTAATTATGCCTGAAGTTGAAGATGTTGAAATAGATATTAATCCAAATGATTTAAGAATTGATACTTACTGTGCTACAGGTCATGGGGGACAAGGCGTAAATACCACTCCATCTGCTGTAAGAATTACGCATATTCCTACTAATACAGTTGTAACTTGTCAAAATGAACGAAGTCAATTACAAAATAAAGCCCAAGCTATGGAAGTATTGAAAGCTAGATTATATGCTGCCGAACAAGAACGTCAAGATGCTGAAGTAGGTAATGTTAGAAGAAGTAAAATTGGTACCGGAGATCGTGCTGAAAAAATAAGAACTTATAATTATCCACAAAACCGAGTAACAGATCATCGTATCGGCTATACTACAAATAACTTAGATAGAGTTATGGATGGAGCCTTAGATGATATAATCGAAGCTTTAATTACTGAAGATTTACAAAGAAAATTAAAAGGAGAGTAATCTCCTTTTTTAAGAAAGATGATTGACATGAATGAATTAGAATATCTAAAAAAATATCTCCATCCTGACGAAGATTTAAATGAAGCTATAAAAAGATTAGAAAATGGTGAACCAGTTCAATACATCGTAGGCGATGTTGATTTTTATGGGAATATTATTAAAGTAAATAAAGATGTCTTAATACCTAGAAGAGAGACGGAAGAATTAGTTGAAAAAACCTTTGAATATATAAATAAATTATTTACTAACAATCTATCTATTTTAGATCTTGGTACTGGTAGTGGATGTATTGCTATTACCTTAAAAAAACTTCTTCCTAATGCTAAAATTACTGGTAGTGATATCTCTTCCAAAGCCTTAAAAGTCGCTAAAGAAAATGCTAACAATAACAAAGTAGAAATAAACTATATTGAAAGTAATATCTTTTCAAATATAAATGATAAATATGACATTATTATAAGTAACCCACCATATATAAAAGAAGATGAAGAAATAATGGATATAGTAAAAAATAATGAACCTCATCTTGCTTTATATGCTAAAAATAATGGTTTATACTTCTATAAAGAAATCTTAAAAAATGCTCATAACTATCTTAATAAGAAATCTTTAATAGCTTTTGAAATAGGCGAAACTGAAGGTAATGAAATAATTAAAATAGCTAAAACATACTTTCCTAAAGCTCAAATTATTCTAAAACAAGACCTTCAACATTTAGATAGATTTATATTTATAATAAATGAATAAAATATTACTTAGTCACCCTAAATTATATTAGGTGATAAAATTTGAAAAAAATAATTTATATAATTTTAATTTTAATAACATTTAGTTATTTCTTAAATAATAAAGAAAGTTTATTAATACCAAGTGATTCTATAAGATTTAGAATTATTGCTAATAGTAATTCCAATATAGATCAAAATACTAAGCTAAAAATAAAACAAGATTTACAAAAAAACTTTTTCCCATTATTAGAAAATGCTAAAACAAAAGAAGAAACAAAAAATATAATAAAAGAAAATGAATCAGTAATTAAAAAAACCTTAAATTCATACAATATACCATATACAATTAATTATGGGTCAAATTACTTCCCTCAAAAAGAATATAAAGGTATTACGTATGAAGATGGCGATTATGAATCACTTGTTATTTCATTAGGAGAAGCTAAAGGAAATAATTGGTGGTGTGTTATGTATCCTCCTTTATGTATGCTTGAATCTAATAGTGATAAATATGAAGATGTTGAATATAAATTTTATATAGAAGAAGTTCTTTCTAAATTAACATCTTAAACGTAAATTAAACATCTATAAATTGACAAAATTAATTGTTAATTATATAGTAATTTTAAATAGAAATTACATATATAGAAGTATGAGTGTGATAAAATGAAACAATTAGTAATTGAAGGACAACATAAGTTATCAGGAGAAATTAAAATAAGTGGTGCTAAAAATAGTGTCGTAGCTTTAATACCTGCTGCAATTTTATCAGATGATGAAGTAAAATTATATAATGTACCAAATATTTCTGATACTAAAGCTTTAATAGATATAATAGAATTATTAAATGGTAAAGTTACTTATGATGATGAAGTAATGATAATTAATTCTCAAAATATAGAAAATAAAGTTGTTCCTGAAAACTTAAGTAAAAAACTAAGAGCTTCTTATTATTTTATGGGTGCTCTATTAGGTAAATTTCATTATGCTGAAATTTATTTTCCAGGTGGATGTAATATTGGCTCAAGACCAATAGATTTGCATATAAATGGCTTTAAAAAATTAGGAGCTGAAGTTTATATAGAAGGAAATAAATATATTATTAAAGCCGATAAACTAAAAGGAGCTAGAATTTATTTAGATTTTGCTTCTGTTGGGGCAACAATTAATATAATGTTAGCTGCTGTTAAAGCTGAAGGAACTACATATATATCTAATGCTGCCAAAGAACCAGAAATAGTTAATGTAGCCACTCTACTTAATAATATGGGGGCAAGAGTAAGTGGTGCTGGTACAAACGAAATAAAAATAGAAGGAGTATCTAAATTAAGTTCTGGAGTTATTGATGTTATACCAGATCGTATTGAAGCAGGAACATATACTATAATAGGAGCTTTATTAGGTCAAGATTTAAAAATAAGTGGGATCATTGAAGATCATATTGATGCTTTATTATCTAAATTACGTGAAATGGGCGTTAATATGTATATTGATAAAAACTCTATAATAATAAGTAGTCCTCATGAATTTAAACCTATAAATATAAAAACATTAGTCTTTCCAGGATTTGCTACTGATTTAGGACAACCTATGAGTGTTTTATTAACTCAAGCAGATGGTATTTCTATTTTTGAAGAAACTATCTATGAAAATCGCATGGGACATGTTAAATATCTTCAAAAAATGGGTGCTAATATAAAAGTTAATGATCGTACTGCTATTATAATAGGAAAAACTCCTTTAAAAGGAACTGAAGTATCTGCAACTGACCTAAGAGCAGGTGCTGCCATGGTAGTAGCAGGTTTAATTGCTGAAGGTAAAACAACAATTAATGATATAGAACATATCTTAAGAGGATATGAAAAAATAGTTGAAAAATTACAAAATGTTGGAGCTAAAATCGAAGTTATTGAATCATAGATAAATTTGACAATTTATATAATATCTGAGAAAATTCTTATCATGTTATGGTGCATTATC
>CANQZL010000002.1 GCA_947628325.1 uncultured Bacilli bacterium | reverse complement strand
TATAATGATTTTAAGGGAACTTCAAATAAAGAAATAATATTTTTTATCTAAAGGAACTTTACCTTAAAATTTAACCAAACGCCTAATGGAGGTATAATTTTTTTTATTTTTCATATACTATTTTTAGAGTGTAAATTATAAAAAATATGTTGATAAGCAAACAAATGTATGATATTATAATTACATAAGAAAGGGTAGAGATTATGAAAGGTAGAGTAAAATGGTGGAATTATAAAAGTAATTGTGGATTTATTGAATTGAATGACAAAGAAAATTTATTTGCTCATATTGACAAAAATGATGATTGTCATATCAAAGAAAATCAAGAAATTGAATTTACAATTGATAAAAGAAACGAAGGCAACTATTTGAAAATTTTATCAACAAGTGAAAATAAAATATAATTATGAAAAGGAAATACACCAAATATCTTAAATAATATAAGTGAAGGGAGTGTTTTTTATGAAAAAAGAAATGAGGATAAATAATATAGTAATAAAATTAATGTATTATCTAAACACTTGATTTATTTTATAAAAATTGCTAGTATTAATTAGTAGATTCTAAATGAGGTATTATTTATGAAAATAAGAATAATTATTAAATTAATATTAGTAATTTTATGGCTTTTTATAATATTCTCTTTTTCAGCACAAAAAGGTGAAGATTCTTCATCTTTAAGTAATGGAATATTAATTAAAATTGCTGAGTTTATTAATGGCGAAAAATTATCTTTAGTGGAAAAGGAAAATGTTATAGACAATTATTCTATTTACATAAGAAAGTTTGCTCATTTTTTTGTCTATTTTATTTTAGGAATTCTTGTTTTTAATTTTCTAAAGGAGTTTTTCTTTATAACACCTAAAACTATAATTTATACAGTGCTGTTTTGTTTAATATATGCTGGAACAGACGAAATTCACCAAATGTTTGTAAGTGATAGATTAGCTAGTATTATAGATGTATTAATAGACACATTTAGTAGTTTTTTATCTTCCGTTATTTTATTTGTGTTCTATAAAAAGAAAAAGAAACATATTATTAATTGAGTATAAAATTATATTAATAGGGAGATTTCTATGAAAACAATCGTTGTTTCTCTGTTAGTTATTATTATATTATTTATTCTTCTTTTTGTAATATGTGCTTGTAAATTAGCAAGTATAGTAGATGAAGATAGCAAATCCCAGTAGGAGGTTTGCTTTTTAAATTTTTAAAATTTAAATAAAGTGTGATATAATTAAGAAGTTATTAGTTATGTCCTCGTAGCTCAGTAGGATAGAGCAACCGCCTCCTAAGCGGTAGGTCGGCAGTTCGACTCTGCCTGGGGACGCCATAGGTTATCAAAATGCTTAATGAATAAGCATTTTTTTATTGCCAATTTACCTAAAACATTGTTGTATAAAAAATAAATATTTTATATAATAATATTATAATAATATGTTATAAAAATAGATAAGTAGGGTGTAAAAGTGAATAATAATGACAATGTAAATACAAATATATCTCCAGAAGAATTAGAAAGAAGTAAAACAATTATTTCCAAGATTTTTGATTACTATCGTACAAGAATAGTAGGTCAAGTTAATCTTCAAAATTCTTTGTTATTGGCTTTAATGGCTAACGGACACATTTTATTAGAATCAGTTCCAGGATTAGCTAAAACTACAGCAGCTAAAGTTATGACAGAAGCAGTTAATGGTAGGTTTTCTCGTATCCAATGTACTCCAGATTTATTACCTAGTGATATTATTGGAACTCAGATATTTAATTATTCTAAAAATACTTTTGAGACAAAAATAGGTCCTATTTTTGCTAATTTTGTCTTGCTAGATGAAGTTAATCGTTCAAGTGCTAAAACTCAAAGTGCAACCTTAGAAGCAATGCAAGAACGTCAAATAACTATTGACAATAATATCTATAAATTGCCTGATATTTTTATTGTTATTGCAACTCAAAATCCAATTGAACAAGAAGGAACTTATACTTTAGCAGAAGCTCAATTAGATCGTTTCTTAATAAAAGAAAAAATAGATTATCCAAACTTTGAAGAAGAAATAGAAGTTTTAAATAGAATTGAAAAAAATGTCTTTATTCAAGGGGAAGCTATTTTAAACTTAGAAGATTTAATCTTTTTACAACAATTAACTAAGAAAGTTTATATGGATGATTCAATAAAGAAATATATTGCTCAAATTATTACAGCTACAAGAAATCCTGCTAGTTATATTCCTAAAAATATGGCTGATTATATTGAATTAGGTTCTAGTCCAAGAGGAACTATTGCCTTTATGGAATGTTCTAAAGCCTTAGCTTTAATAAATGGTCGCACTTATGTTACTCCAGATGATGTTAAAGCTATCCGTTATAGTGTATTAAGACATCGTATATCTCTTAATTTTTCTGCTATTGCTGATAATGTGACTGTTGAACAAATAATTGATACTATAGTAGGAGCTATTTCTACACCATGAATTTAAAATATATTAATAAAATTAAAGCTAATATTGCTATTTATTCTAATAAAAAAACTAGTAATATTTTAGATGGAACATATAAATCAATATATCGTGGTAAAAGTATGAACTTTGAAAATTTAAGAGAATATGTTATTAATGATGACTTTAAAGATATTGATTGGAAAGCTTCGGCTCGTAATCGTTCATTATTAGTTAAACAATTTATTGCTGAAAAAAAACATAATATAATGCTTGTAATGGATACAGGAATTAAAATGAATGGAGATACCAATAATAATGAAGTAAAAAAAGATATTGCTTTATATACGGCAGGTACTATAGGCTATTTAGCAATAAAAAATAATGATTATGTTGGTATGATATATAATAAAAATGATGAAATAATCTTAAAAAAATTAAAATATAATTTATATAATCTTGAAGAATATTTAGCAGAATATGACAAAAATGCTTGTTTAGCTAATAAAGAAGGATTAGAAAAAACTTTAATATATTTATCTAAAAATAGTAAAAAGAAGATGATTATTTTTGTTATTACTGATTTAAAGGGATTAAATTCAGTAAGTACTAAAGTTTTAAAAGAACTTAGTATGAGAGCCGATGTTTTATTTATTAATATTAATGATGCTTATATGAGTGGTCAAGATATATTTGATTTAGATAATGAAGAATATGTACCAAGTATATTTTTAAATGATAAGAAGTTGAACAATATGGAAAAAGAAATAAAAGAAAATATTTATAATAGTAATAAAGAACGCTTAAGAAAAAATAAAATTTGTTTAGTTTCAATTAGTAATCTAAAAGAAATTAACAAAAAAATTATTGAGTTATTAGAAAGTCATAAATATGCAAACTTCAATTAAATTACAAAATATGTTTTCTTATTCTATTGTCTATGTTCTTATAATACTTTTATGTTTATTAGTTTTACTCTTAATTCTTACTCTTTGTTATTTAAATCACAAGAATTCTCAATCACCAAAAAATATTGTTATTGTAAAACCAAATAATATTAACGAAATAAAAAATAAATATCTAATAGAAATAGATAATCTTTTAAAATGCATAAATGAAAATAAAATAACTAATAGAAAAGCTTACCAGAATTTAAGTAAATTAATTAGAAATTTTATTTTTGAAGTAACAGGTATTAAAGTTCAAAATTATACTTTAATAGATATTAAAAGTATCAATATGCCTGTATTATCTACTTTAGTAGAAGAATATTATCATCCAGAATTTGCTAAAGAATCTAAAGGAGATATTATTTCTTCAATTAATAAAACAAGGGAGGTTATTTTAAAATGGCATTAAGATATCCCTTTTTAATTATTGTTGGTTTATTATTTATTATATTTTGTATATTCTTTAAAAAGAAAAAACTTCCTTATAAAAAAGGTGTTAAAGTAGCTAATACTAGCTTTATAAAAGAACATCCTTACTATAAAAATAAATTAAGAGTATATAAATTTTTACTACTTATTTCCAAAATATTATGTCTTATTGCAATATTTGTATCTTTTATTTTATTAGCTCGTCCTTATAAAACTCAAGTTATTAATGATACGGAATATAATAGAGATATCTTTTTATGTATGGATGTATCAGCCTCAGTAAATAGTTTAAATTCTCAATTAGTAGATAATTTAAAAGAAACAGTTAATTCTTTAAAAGGTGAACGTTTTGGCATTTCTATTTTTAATACATCATCAGTAACTTTAGTTCCTTTAACTGAAGACTATGAATATGTAACAAGTGTTTTAGATCAAATAAAAAAATCAATTGAATACAGTAGTAATTCTGGTACATATAATAATGAAGATGACTATTTAACTGTCATAAGTTATATATATAGTGGAACTAATCTAGGTAGTGAAGAAAGAGGCTCTTCTTTAATAGGAGATGGTTTAGCTTCCTGTGTATATAATTTTTCTAAAAAAGATAAAGATCGTACAAAAATAATTATTTTTTCAACTGATAATTCTTTAGCTGGTACACCTTTAATAACTTTAGAACAAGCAGCCCAAATAAGTAAAAGAGAAAATGTTATTGTATATGGACTTGGCAGTGAAACTATTTCTAGAAAAGATAAAGATGAATATCAAAAAGCTGTCGAAATTACTAATGGTAAATATTATGATAGTAAAGAATCATCAGTAAAAAGTATTGTTGATGATATAGAAAAGACAAGTAAATCAGTACGTAAAAAAGAAAATGAAATAAGAGAAACTGATACTCCATTAATTCCTTTTATTGTTTTATTAATATCTATATTTACTTTAATTATTGTTAATAAGAAGGTGATATCATGAGAATTTTTCCTATAATACCTATATGGTTAATGATAATTATATGTATTGCCTTAGTATTATTTATCTTTATATTTAAGAAAAATAAAGCTACTTGGTATGAATTAGGAGTAGTTATAATTATTTTTATTATTAATTTAAGAATAATGTTTCCTACTGATAATGCTAATGTTTTAACTAATAATTTAGATGTTTTATTTGTAATTGATAATACTGTAAGTATGTATGCTGAAGACTATGGTAGTAAAAATGAACCTCGTATGGATGCTGTAAAGGAAGATTGCTTTTATATTATAAATAATTTAGGTGGAGCAAGATTTTCTTTAATTACTTTTAATAATTATTCCAAAATAGCATTACCATATACTTATGATAACGACATAGTTGTTGAATCTATTGATATATTATTACCATTAAATGAATTTTATGCAAGAGGCTCTTCATTAAATACTCCTTTAGAAGATATGATTTCCGTATTAAAAAGAAATTTTAAAAATGGTGAAAATCGCCGAAAGATAATTTTCTTTATAAGTGATGGAGAAATAACTGATGAATCTAAGTTAGAATCTTTTAAAGAAGTAAGTAATTATATTGATGATGGTGCCGTATTAGGATATGGAACAGCTGATGGAGGATATATGCATGTTACTGATGAATACACAGGAGAAGTAAGCTATCTAGAAGACAGATCGGATTGGCCATATAAAAATGCTGTTTCTAAAATGGATGAAAACAATTTAAAAAGTATTGCCAAAGACATTAAAGTCAGTTATATCAAAATGGATAAACAAAAAGATATTGATAAAAAATTAAAAGAGATAAAAAATTCCTCAAAAACTAAAACTGAGAATGTTGATCAATTATCTTATACAGATATTTATTATATTTTTCTTATACCTCTAATAATACTTCTTTTCTTAATCTATCGAGAATATAGGAGGATGAGTAGATGAAAAAAATATTAATAATATTAGTCGTTATTTTTTCTATTTTGCTTTTAAAATTTACAGCAACTTACTTTATTAATGAAAAAATAATAACTGATTATAATAATGAAAAATACGATACAAATTTAATTAATTTATTATATATGCTTAATTTTAATGAATCCTATATTGTTTATTATAATCATGGTAATTTATTGTATAAAGAAAAAAATTACGAAGAAGCTCAAGCAAAATATATATCTTCTTTAAATCATCATCCCACAAGTAAAAGAGTTTGTAGTATTAGAATAAATTTATCTTTAAGTTATATAGCTACTATCGATGAAAATAATGTAGAAGAAGCTTTAGAAACTCTTGATAAAGCTAAAAAGGTATTATATGAGGATGATTGTGCTTCTGAATATGATGATAGTGGTAAAAGTAGTGAAGCTGAAGAATTAGAAGAAGAAATTAAACAAATGGAAGAACAGTTAAAAGGTAACGAATCAGAAGATTCAAATAACAACAATAACGATAATAATAACAATAATCAAGAAGAAAACCAAAAAGACGAAATAGAAGAGGAACTAAAGGAAATTCAAAAGCAATCTCAATCTGAACGTGGTCAAAATATGGATTATTATAAAGATTTAGAGGACTTTTCTTACTATACGGGTAAAACATGGTAAAGGTGCAAACTAATTGCATCTTTTTTCCTTGAAATTTTTGTGAAATAAGTTCATATATATTTGGTTATTCACATAAAAAATAGTATAATATTACACAGCAAAGGTTTAGTTTACTTTTCTAAGAAACAAACCTGAATAGAAAGGACTCAATCAGTAAAAAATAGATTGATGATACGTGATAATATGTCATACATAGAGTTTAAAAATATAACTAAAGTTTATCAAATGGGTGAAATTAAAATTAAGGCATTAAATAAAATTAATTTTACTATTGAAGAAGGCGAATTAGTTGTAATACTTGGACCATCTGGAGCTGGTAAAACAACTTGTTTAAATATTTTAGGTGGTATGGATAGTGCTACTAGTGGTACTGCTATAGTTGATGATGTAGATATCACGAAATTAAAAGATAAAGAATTAATTACATATCGTCGTAATGATATTGGTTTTGTTTTTCAATTTTATAATTTAGTTCAAAACTTAACTGCTTTAGAAAATGTTGAATTAGCAGTTCAACTATGTAAAGATCATCTAAATCCTAGTACTGTTTTAAATAAAGTTGGTTTAAAAGAGCGAAAAAATAATTTCCCTTCCCAATTATCTGGTGGGGAACAACAACGTGTTGCCATTGCTCGTGCCTTAGCTAAAAATCCTCGTGTATTACTTTGTGATGAACCAACCGGAGCTCTCGATTATAAAACAGGGAAACAAATCTTAAAATTATTACAAGACACTTCTAGAGAAGAAAAAATGACTGTTATCATAATTACTCATAATAGTGCTTTAGCTGATATGGCTGATAAAGTAATTAAATTTAAAAATGGTGAAGTAGAAGAAGTTATTTTAAATAAACATCCTAAAGATATAGGAGATATTGAGTGGTAATGAAAAACAGAATTATAACAAATAGTTTTAGAAATATAAAAAAATCATTACCTCGATTTATTTCTTTAATGGTTATAAGTATGTTAGGTGTTTTTGTCTTTTCAGGTCTTTTATCAACATCTCCAGATATGCTAAATACTCTAGATACCTTTTTAGATGAACATAATACATATGATTTTAAAATAATTTCTACTTTAGGTTTAAATAATAATGATATAGAAACTCTTTCTAATATTGAAGGAGTAAAAGATGTAGAATCATCATATTCTAAAGACTTATTAGTTAAATTAAATGATGATGAGGAGACTATTTTTAATATTTCTTCTTTACCTTTAACTATTAATACTCTTGATTTATTAGATGGTAAACTACCACAAAATGATAATGAAATAGTTGTTGAAAATAATTTCTTAGTAAAAAATAATTATAAAATAGGAGATAAAATACTTCTAGATGACACATTTAAAGAAGATGAAGTAATTATTGTTGGTAGTGTTAGATCCTCCCTATATTATACGAATACTAAGATTAATCAAAATAGAGGAAGTACTAGTATAGGTTCAGGTATTATTAATTATTATGCATTTGTATTACCTAGTAATTTTAATCAAGATTATTATACAAGTATTTATATTACTTTAGATGAAGCCATTAATTATATAACTAATTCTAAAGAATATAATGATATTATTGATAATGTTAAAGAAAAAATAGATGATATAAAAGCTACTCAAGAAAAGCAAAGATATGATGAAGTATATGATGATGCATTAAAAATTGTAAAAGATAATGAAACAGAAGTAAATAAGGAGTTAGATAAAGCTTGGAAAGAAATTACTAGTTCCCAAAACAAATTAACTACTGCTAAGAAACAACTAGATAATTCTAAAAAAAGTTTAAACTCCTATAACCAGCAATTAATTAATGCAAAAAAGCAATTAGATAGTGGTAAAAAAGCTTATAACGATACATTAAAACAATACAATTTAAAAGAAAATGAATTACAAACTAAGTTAAATGAAGTAAATCAAAACCTAGATACTCTTAATACTCAGTTAGCTTTATTAACAGAGGAAATGCCTGAATATCAAAAAATTGTTGAAAGTATTAAAACTTTAAATCAAAATAAAGATTTATTAGAAAATTTAATTAATACTAAAAATAATTTAACTAATAGTGAAAATGAATATAACAAAAATAATAATAATTATAAAAATTTAAAAAGTACTTATGATAAGTCTTTAGCAACTTATAATAGCAATTTAACAAAATTAAATAATGCTAAAAAAGAATATAATGAAAATAAAGAGAAATTAGAAGAAGAAATTGCTTCAGCTTATGAAGAGCTTAAAAATATTGAATTACCAACATGGTACATTAATGATCGTAATTCATATCAAACATATGCTGATTATATTAACGATACTGATAGTATTACTGACTTATCAAAAATATTTCCTTTAGTCTTTTTTGCCGTAGCTATTTTAGTTAGTTTAATTTCTATGAATAGAATGGTTGAAGATGATCGAAATGAAATAGGTACTTTAAAATCTTTAGGTTTTAAAAATAAAGAAATAAGTACTAAGTATCTTTTATTTTCTTTATTATCTACTTTGATAGGTAGTCTTTTAGGTATTATATTAGGATGTTACTTTATCCCAACTTTAATATTTAATATCTATGGTATGTTATTTGATATACCTAACTTTAAAATAGGTTTTAACTTAAATATAAATTTATTAAGTTTTAGTTTAGCAATTTTATGTATTGTCGGAACTACTTTAATTACTGTTAATAAAGTCTTAAAAGAAAAACCTTCTATGTTAATGCGTCCAAAACCACCTAAAAATGGTAAAAGAGTTTTCTTAGAAAAATGGAAATTCTTATGGAATAAGTTAAAGTTTTCTCAAAAAGTCATCATAAGAAATTTATTTAGATATAAAAAACGTGCCTTAGTAACTATAATTGGTATAGCTGGATGTACTTCTTTAGTCTTATGTGGTTTTGGTTTAAAAGATGCTATTGTAGATATAAATGAAATGCAATATGGTAAAACATTTAAATTTGATAATATGATTTATGTTAATAATTTAGATGAAGAAAAAATACAGGATATTGTTTCTCATAAATACATAAAAGATAAAACTTCTGTTGAATTAATAAGTGCTAAAATATCTAATACTAGTATTAATTTATTTGTTAGTGAAGATGCTGAAAGTTTAAATAAAGTAGTTAATTTAATAGATAGAGAAACTAAAGAAAATGTTAAACTTACTGATAATGAAGTAATAATAACTGATAAATTAGCTGATTTAGAAAATATCAAAGTTAATGATACCATAACCTTACTTGATAATGATAACAATAGTTATGAATTTAAAGTAGGATATATAGTTGATAACTATATAGGTCATTATGTTTATGTATCTAAAAATTTATATGAGAGTTTAAAATATTCTTATAAACCCAATATTGTTTATACTAATACTAAAGAATTATCAGAAGAAGAAAAAGACGAATTATCACAAGCTTTATTAAGTAATGAAGAAATAAGAAGTATTACTTATAAAGATGAATTAATGGCAAGTGTTGATAATATGTTAAAGTCTTTAGATAAAGTAGTTGTTATATTAATCATTTTAGCTGCTTTACTATCCTTTGTTGTATTATATAATCTTTCTAATATAAATATAAATGAACGTAAAAGAGAAATAGCTACTTTAAAAGTATTAGGATTTTATGATAATGAAGTAGATATTTATGTAACTAGAGAAAATATAATATTTACAATTATTGGTATCTTATTAGGTTTATTTCTAGGCACTTTCTTAACAGAAATAGTTATTAAAACAGTTGAAATGGATATGGCTAGATTTATTCATGAAATAAGTATTAATAGTTACTTATATGCTGCTATAATATCTTTAATATTTACCATAATTGTTGATCGAGTTACTCATTTCGCTTTAAAGAAAATTGATATGATAGAAAGTTTAAAGAGTGTTGAATAATATTTACACTCTTTTAATATACTTAAATCTATCTAAATAAATTTGTGTTAAAATTAAAATAGCAAGAAGGGATAAAAATGGCTAAAGAAGAAAAAGCACTTATTATAAGTATGATAATAAATTTTATCGTATCACTTATGAAAGTAATAGTTGGAATTTTCTCTTTAAGTAAATCAATTATTGCTGATGGTTTCCATTCTATAAGTGATTTTATTACTGATATAATAGCTTTCTTTGGAAGTAAGATTAGTAAAAAAAGGGCTAATAAAAAATATCCTGTAGGTTTAGGAAGAGTAGAATACTTAATAGATATTTTAATAGCTACAGTAATATTAATATTAGGAATATTTACTATATATAGAAGTTTTACTGAAAAAGCTGAAACTACTAATATAATATGGTTAGGGGTAGTTATTCTAAGTATTATTTTAAAATATATTAATTCTCGATACTTAAAAGAAATGGGTATTAAATGTAACAGTCCAATCTTAATTACATCTAGTAAAGAATCTCATGATGAGATGGAATCAACTATTGGTGTTATGATTATCATATTAATTTCTCAATTTTCAAGAATATTTCCTATATTAGTTTATGCTGATACTATAGGTGGCATAATAATAGGTTTATTAATTATTAAAACATCTTTAAAATTATTTGAAGAAAATATTTTACTTATATTAGGTAAAACAGAACATAATGTTGAAATTAGAAAAAAAATTCAAGAAGTATTAAATAAGTATAAAGGTGAAATTGAATATGAAGGTATGGACTTAGTAAGAAATGGTAGCTATTATACTTTAGATTTAGATATTAAAGTCTTAAAAGATTTTAAAGTCCATCGTCTATTATTTATTGAATCAGAAATAAGAAATAAAATAAAAAAATTACACTATAGAATAAAATTTATTGATATTAATTTAAATCCAATAATAGGAGAAGAAAAAGAAATAGAAACTAATTAGTTTTTATTTTTTTAAATTTAGAAACAAATAAATATAATATATGTTAAAATAAATATATGAGTTTGACTCATAATTAGCATATTTTAAAAATAACATGATAAAATTAATTAAGGAGAAAGTAATGAAAGAACCAATATTTTATAGAATAATTCGTCCAATAGTTAAACTTTTTGTTAAAATAGCTTTTCGTCCTACTTATATTGGTCTTGAAAATATTCCTAAAGATAATTCATTTATATTAAGTGGTAATCATACAAATAATTTTGACTGTATATTATTACTTAGTTCTACTAAAAGAGTTATTCACTTCTTAGCAAAAGATTCCTTAATAAAAGGACCTAAAAAGATTATATTTAATAATTTAGGAATTATTCCTGTTAATAGGCAAATTCATGATAAAGGAGCTTTAAACCAAGCTATCTCTTCTTTAAAAGATGGTAAAGTAATTGGAATATTTCCAGAAGGTACAATAAATAGAACTAAAGATGTAATAATGCCTTTTAAAATAGGAGCAGTTAAAATGGCTTATGAAACATCTTCACCAATCGTACCTTTTATTATTACAGGGAAATATAAATGGTTTAAAAAAGAAATAACTATTGAATTTTTAAAACCATATAAAGTTAAAAACTCTAACTTAACTTTAGAGAATGAAAAATTAATGAAAATAGTTAGTGATAAATTAAAAGAAAAGAGGAACTAATATGGGAATTTTAGATATGAAGTTTTTTAGTTTAATAGGTTTTAAGAAGAAACCTAAAGCAAGATGGAAGAAATTTTATGATAAAAAGCAAATGAACTTTGATGTTCCAAATATATCTATATATGAGTATTTAAAAAGAGCCTCTTTAAATAATTACTATAAGAATAATATTGCTATTGATTATTTTGGTACTAAAATTACTTATCAAGAATTTTTTAGTAAAATAAGTCAATGTAGTCGAGCTTTTTGTAGTCAAGGAATAAGAAAAGGTGATGTTGTAACTATTTTATCAGCAAATATTCCTGAAGCTTTGATTGCTTTTTATGCTTTAAATAAAATAGGGGCAGTTGCTAATATGATTCACCCTTTATCATCTGAAAACGAAATAAAAGAAGCTTTACAAAGATATTCTACTGTTGTTTTAGTGGCTATGGATATAACTTATAGTAAAATAAAAAATATTATTAGTGAAACAGAAGTATATAAAACTATTATTCTTTCTGCTAAAGATTCTATGAATCCTCTAATGAAAATCGGCTATGAACTTACTCAAGGAAGAAATGTTAAAAAGCCTAAAAAGAGCGAGGAATATATTTATTGGAAAGATTTTATTAAATATGGTGAACATTATAATAAAGATATTGAATATGCAAACCCTGGCAAAGATACTCCAGCCGTAATATTACATAGTGGTGGTTCAACAGGTGTTCCAAAAGGAATTGTTTTATCAAATGGTAATTTTACAGCTGCTATAATGCAAGCTGAAAGAGCTTTACCCGATTTAGCTAAAACCGATATAATCTTAGCTATAATGCCTATCTTTCATGGTTTTGGTCTATCAGTAAGCATTACTGATGCCTTTGCCGTAGGAGCTAAAGTAGTTTTAATCCCAACTTTTAAAGCTTCTGAATTTGATAAACTACTTGTAAAATATAATCCTAGTGTTTTAGTAGGAGTACCAACATTATTTGAAGCTTTAACTACTAATGAGAGAATGAAAAATGTCAATTTATCTAATTTAAAATATGTTATATCAGGAGGCGACAGCCTTAATAAAGACCGTGTTAATAAAATTAATGATTTCTTACATGAACATGGTGCTAAGACTAATCTAACTCAAGGATATGGAATGACTGAAGCTGTTGCTGCAATCAGTTTCGACTTAAAATTTGCTTCTCGTCCTGGTAGTGTCGGCATACCATGGCCTGGTACATACGTAGCTATTACCAAACCTGGTACAGATGAAGAAGTTCCTCCTTTAGAAGAAGGAGAAATCTGTATATGTGGACCTACAGTTATGTTAGGTTATTATAATAATGAAAAAGAAACTAATGAAGCTTTACATATTCATAAAGATGGTAATGTATGGCTTCATAGTGGTGATATAGGCGTAATGGATAAAGATGGTTTTATTACTTATAAAACAAGAATAAAAAGAATGATTGTATCTTCTGGATACAATGTATATCCTTCACAAATAGAAGAAGTTTTAGAAAGACATCCTGCGGTAATGGATTCTTCTGTTATAGGTATTCCTCATCCTTACAAAGTTGAAGTAGCAAAAGCTTATATAGCATTAAAACAAGGATATCATGATACTCCAAAATTACGTAAAGAATTATTAGAACTATGTGAAAAAAATTTAGCAAAATATTCTATACCAAAGGAATTTGAGTTTAGAAAAAGTTTACCTAAAACAATGATTGGTAAAGTAGATTTTAGAAAATTACAACAAGAAAATATGGAAAAAAGGGCGGAAAAACGTAATGAAAAAAAAGAAGTTTAAAGGTGAATTAGGGTACAAACTACTTACTCCTTTAATGAGAATATTATTTAGACTTTATTATAATCCTAAAATAGTTAATAAAGAATACATTCCTAAATCAGGAGCTATCTTAATAGCTTCTAATCATAAACATTTATTTGATCAATGTCTAACTATTATGGCAACCAAAAGAGTAATTCATTACATGGCTAAAAAAGAATACTTTGATGGTAAAATGGCTTGGTTTTTTAAAATGGTTGGTTGCATATCCGTTAATAGATCTATAAAAGATACTAAAGCTACTGAAGCAGCTTTAGATGTTTTAAAAAACGATGGAGCTATTGGTCTATTCCCTGAAGGAACCAGAAACAAAACTAATGATAAATTATTATTAGATTTTAAATTTGGTACTGTATCAATGGCTCATAAAACAAATGCGTTAATTGTTCCTTGTGCTGTTACTGGCGATTATAAATTTCGTAGTAAAAACTTAATGATTAGATATGGTAAACCATTCTTAGTTAATAGTGATGATTTAGAAAAATGGAATAAAAAATTATCTAAAGAAATAGAAAGTCTTATTAAGAAAAATTTAAAAGAAACTAATCGTACATTAGAAGAAGAACTTAATAGTAGATGTCAAGATAGTTAAAACCAAATTAATATTTGGTTTTTTATCTGACTAAAATAAATATTATTTAAAAAAATAGATACTTTTAATTAAATAATGCTATAATAGTTAGGTATAGAAATGAGTGATATAAATGAGTAAATGTATTCCAATAACATTATTAACTGGTTATTTAGGTAGTGGAAAAACCACCCTTTTAAATCATATTCTAAATAATCAAGAAGGATATAAAATTGCTGTAATTGTAAATGATATTGGTGAAGTTAATATAGATGCTTCTTTAATAGAAAAAGGTGGCATTGTAAGTGGTAAAGATGATTCCTTAGTTGCTTTACAAAATGGATGTATTTGTTGTACTTTGAATACTGATTTATTAAATCAATTACAAGATATTATCGAAGCTAAAAAATTTGATTATATAATCATTGAAGCTAGTGGAATATGTGAACCAATTCCTATAGCTCAGACTATTTGTGCTTTAGAAGATGCTTATACCCAATATAATATGCCTAAGCTTTGTTATTTAGATTCAATTATATCAGTTGTAGATGCTAAAAGATTATCTGATGAATTTAATCAAGGTGCTGATTTATTAAATGATAAAATATTAGAAGAAGACATAGAAAACTTAATTATTCAACAAGTTGAATTTTGTGATACTATAATTTTAAATAAAATAGATGAAGTAACCAAAGAAGAACTTTCTAGTGTTAAAGATGTTTTACGTGCTTTACAGCCTAATGCCAAAGTTATTGAAACTAATTATTCTAAAGTTGATTTAAAAGAAATTTTAGAAACACATCAATTTGACTTTGAAAAAGCTGTAACATCTTCTGGTTGGTATGCTGAAATAGATAAAGAAGTTGAAGAAGACGATGATGACCATGATCATGAGCATAATGAGCATCATCACCATCACGATGAAGGTGAAGTAGAAGAATATGGTATCAATACTTTTGTCTACTATCGTCGTGAACCTATGGATCGTAAAAAATTCTATGACTACATTGGTAAACCATGGCCTAAAAAAATTATTAGAGTAAAAGGTATTACTTATTTTAATGATGATAAAAATATGTCTTATATGTTTGAACAAGCTGGAACTTTAAAGAATATTTATGAAGCTGGTCCTTGGTTAGTTTCAGAATCTCCTCAAGTTCAAAAAGAAGTCCTAGAAGCCAATCCTGATATGCAAAAAGATTGGGATGATTTCTATGGTGATAAAATGGTTAAATTAGTCTTTATTGGTAAAGGAATCAATAAAGAAGAAATTAGTAAAGAACTAGATAAAATTTAGTTCTTTTTTATTTATAAAGCTTTTTAAAACGTTAAAAAATGTAAAACCTACTTTGCAAACTAACTATTATAAGCTATAATTAATTTATAAATAGTATATGGAAAGATGGTGTTTGAATGAGTAGCATAGATTTAGATGACTATATGAAATTAATTGATGATGGAAACAAGATTAAATCTAGTACAACAGAATTTAAAGAAGAAATAAGAAAGATTTATAGTACTATTGATGATTTAAAAAATAGTTGGACTGGTGAATCAGCCAAAAGATACACGGATAGTATTGAAAGTTACAGACAAGATTTTGATAAATTAGCAGAATTAATGCAAGGTCATGGTGAACTAGTTGAAAATGTAGGTAGTAGTTATCGTGACTTAGAAGAAAATATGTAGGAGGTAAAAGATGGCATTTAAATTTACAGATGTTGAATGTGATATTGCAGCAACTGAGTTAACAAATTCTGCAGCTAGAATAGAGGAAATTGTTAATGATTTTGAAACAGAAATTAATTCTGTTAACCAAAATTATCAATCAGAATCAGCAACTGCAATCATTGAATCTATTAATAAAGTAAAAAATAAAATACCAGCATTTAAAGAGGAAATATCAGAATGTTCTAAATATTTGACAGAAACAGTTAAACCAGCATATCAAAATTTAGAAGCACAAGCAAGACAACAAGTAGAAGGGAATTAGTAAAACTAATTCTTTTTTTAAAAATAAATATAATTTAATTCTAAATATGATAAAATATTAAAAGAGAAAGAGTGATTATATGAAACAACCTTTAGTATTATGTATTTTAGATGGATGTGGACTTCGTAAAGAAACTGAAGGCAACGCCTTTTTAAATGCTCATAAGCCAACATTTGACATGCTTGTTAAAGAATATCCTCATACAATATTAGAAGCTTCTGGTAAACTAGTTGGTCTTCCTGAAGGACAAATGGGTAATTCTGAAGTAGGTCATATGAATATTGGAGCAGGAAGAATTGTCTATCAACCATTAGAACTTATTAATAATGCTATAGAAACTAAAGAATTCTTTAATAATGAAAATATCTTAAAAGTTATTAATCATACCAAAGAAAATAATTCTAAATTACATATCATGGGTTTAATTAGTGATGGAGGTATTCACTCTCATACTAGACACTTAAATGCTGTAATTGATATGTGTAAAGAAAATGGTATTAAAGAATTATATTTTCATCTATTTACTGATGGTAGAGATACTGATGTTCATAGTGGAAAAGATTATGTAAAGAAATTAGAAGATAAAATTAAAGAAGATAAAATTGGTAAAATAGTTACTATTGGTGGTCGTTATTATGGAATGGATAGAGATAATAACTATGATAGATTAAAACTAGCTTATGATGCAATTGTCTATGGTATAGGTGAAAAGTATGATACACCTCAAGAAGTATTTGCATACTCTTATAAAAATGATATAACAGATGAATTTATTAAGCCTAGTGTAATTTGTGATGGTAAATTATCTGAAAATGATGGTCTTATCGTTTTTAACTATCGCCCAGATCGTTTAAGAGAAATGTGTACAGCTATAACTAATAAAGATTTTAATGAAATGCCTGTTACTAAATTTAATAATGTAAAATTAGTTTCTATGATGCCTATTACTGATACAGTAATTGGTTTAAATGCTTTTGAGTATCAAAATTTAAATAATCCTTTAGGAGAATATATTGATAGTTTAGGACTTAATCAGTTACGTATTGCTGAAACTGAAAAGTATGCTCATGTTACTTATTTCTTTGATGGAGGAAGAGAAATAGAACTAAAAAATGCTAAGCGTATTTTAGTTAATTCTCCCAAAGTAGCAACTTATGATTTATTACCAGAAATGAGTGCTCAAGAAGTAACAGATAGATTAATTGAAGAATTAAATAAAGACTATTTAGATGTTGTAATATTAAATTTTGCTAATGGTGATATGGTCGGTCATACTGGAGTATATGAAGCTGCTGTAAAAGCTGTTGAATTTGTTGATACTTGTTTAAAAAGAATATATGACAAACTAAGTGAAGTAAATGGTACATTAATTGTTACAGCTGACCATGGCAATTGTGATGTAATGATAAATGAAGATGGAACACCTTGTACAACGCATACTACTAACAAAGTTCCATTTATAGTAACAAGAAAAGATATTAAATTAAAAGAAGAAGGCAAATTATCTGATATTGCTCCAACTATTTTAAGTCTTTTAAACATTCCAATTCCTATTGAATTTAAAGGTAATTCTTTAATAGAAAAAGATTAACACTTATGTTAATTTTTTTTAATGATTAAAATCTAAATAATTGACCATACTAATATTAGAAGAGAGGTCAAATAAATGAATGAAATATATAATTTTTTAAAAAATGGTAAAGGAGATTGTTACTATTTAGCAACTATGGATGGTAAACAACCACGAGTAAGACCCTTTATGTCTATAAAAATAGTTAATGATAAACTTTACATTTTAACAACTAAAGATAAAAATGTTTTTAAGCAAATGAAAAAGAATCCCAAAGTTGAATTATGTTCTTATAATGGCGATGAGTGGATAAGAGTAACAGCTGAAGCTAGAGAAGAAAATAGTAAAGATGTTAAGCAATTTATCTTAAATGATTTTCCTAAATTAGAAGAAATGTATGAAGCTAATGATGATAATGTCGTTGCTTTAGCTTTAGAAAATGTAACAGCTACAATTTCTTCATTTGATGATAAACCAAAAGTTATTAACTTATAATTTTAACAAATCTTTGGATTTGTTTTTTTAATACTAATAGCATATTTATATTTTATAATGTATAATATTATTAGGTGAATAAAATGAAAAATAAGAAATCTAAAATAACTATTCCTAAATATACTTTAGCAGAAGAATTAATTAGTTCTATTTCTCATGGTATAGGAGCTTTACTTTCTATTGCTGCTTTAGTATTATGTATCGTTTTTGCTAGTCTTCATCATAATGTCTTAGGTATAATATCAAGTTGTATTTATGGTGTAAGTTTAATTATTTTATATGCAATGAGTTCTTTATATCATGCTTTTAAACCTAATAAAGCTAAAAGATTATTTAGAGTCTTTGATCATTGTAGTATATATTTATTAATAGCTGGTAGTTATACTCCATATTTACTATTAGTAATAGGTGGTATAAGAGGAATTATAATGTTAATTATTATGTGGCTTGTTTCTATCATAGGTATTATAGGAAATAGTATAAATGTAGACAAGTTTAAAAAGATTTCTTTTCCTATATATCTTATTTTAGGATGGATGGCTGTTTTTGCTATTAAACCATTAATTAATAATTTAGCTACCCCAGGTTTAGTTTTACTTCTTACTGGTGGTATTATATATACTTTAGGAGCCATTGTTTATTTAATAGGTAGTAAAGTAAAATACATGCATTCAATATGGCACTTTTTTGTTTTAGGTGGCAGTATTTTTCAATTCTTTTCCATTTTACTATACGTTTTATAAAGTATAGGAAGTAGTATTATGAATAATAAAATAGTTTTAATACCAGCTTATGAACCTGATAATAAATTAATATCTTTATTAGAAAAATTAAGTAAAGAAGACGTAACAATTATTGTAATTAATGCTGGTAATACCAAAGAATATAATCAAATTTTTAATGAAGCTCAAAAATATGCTGAAGTATTAGAATATGTTGGTAATAAAGGTAAAGGATATGCTTTAAAATATGGTTTTAACTATATAAAAAATAATTTTAATAATAATTATTATGTTGTAACGATGGATTCAGATGGTCAACATACTATAGAAGATACTTTAAAACTATTAGAATATGTTCAAAAAAATCCTGACACTTTAATATTAGGTAAACGTTTACGTAATCAAAATATTCCTTTTCGTTCACGTCTTGGGAATGGAATAACTCGTTTAATATTTTCTTTAACTACAGGATTAAATATCTATGATACTCAAACAGGACTTAGAGCTTTTTCTAACAAATTAATTAATGAATTATTAAATGTTAATGGTGAAAGATTTGAATACGAAATGAATGTTTTATTAATGTTTGCCAAAAGGAAAATACCTATTAAAGAAGTAGAAATTACTACTATTTATATAGATAATAATTCTCAAAGTCATTTTAATACTTTAAAAGATTCATTTTTAATATATAAAGAAATTATTAAATTTTCTTTTTCATCGATATTTTGTTTTTTAATAGATTTTATTCTATATACATTATTAGTTATCTGTTTTAATAAAATAATTTTAGCAAACTTGCTAGCTCGCTTTATTAGTGCTACAATAAATTATAATATAAATAAGAAAATTGTTTTTCAAAATAATGATAAAAATAATTTAACGGCTATTAAATATAGTTTATTAGTCTTATTCATAATACTTATTAATTCTTTAATCTTAAAATTATTTGTAACATATTTAAATTTTAATAAATTTATAAGTAAATTACTAACTGAAATATTATTATTTATATTCAGTTGGTTAATTCAAAGATATTTTATTTTTAAAAAAGAAACATAAAGGAGAAGAAGTATGGAAATTAATTGTTATATAAATAAAGGTTTTTTTAAATGTTATAGTGAAGCTAAAGGAGTAGCATTAAATAAATATACAATTTTAAAGAAAAAGAAAACTGATTGTATGAATTATTTTATAAGTGTCTTACTTATTTTTGTCTTTTTAATTATTTTAGGTTTATTATTTTTAACTATTTCTAATAATATTTGTAATTATTATTTAATGTCTATCATAGTTTTAATTGCTTTTGTCTATTTAATATTTAATTTTATAAAAGCTTTATCAATGTATCAAATAAATAAAAAAAGAAAAATTAGGAAATCAATTATTCTTAATGAAGAAGGAATTACTTATATATCTGTATTTGATATTAAAGTAGGTATTGATTGGTCAAAGATAAAAGCTATAGTTATAAAGAAATATTCAATAACAATTTTAACTGATACACCTTGTTTTTTCTATTTAAGTATTAAACAAAAAGATAACCTTTTAAAAGCTCTTAATAAATATAATAAAAATGAACTAATAATTAAATAAGATTGGAACGTCTTCTTGACGTTCTTTTAAATTTAATAAGTAAAGTTTAGTTTATTATGAACTAATAGTTATAAAAATATGATATAGTGAAAATGATAAAGAGTGGTGTTTTAAATGTATTGTAAAAAATGTGGTACTAAGTTAGATGATAATGTATCTTTTTGTTTTAATTGTGGTGAAAGAGTAGACAATATTTTAAACAATAACGTTAATAGTTCTTTAAACAATGTAAATAATAATGTTATAAATAATAGTGTTCAAGTTAGTAAACCAACTCCTTCTAATAAAGATAACAATACTCTTAAAGTAATAATAGTTTTATTAGTTTTTATTGTAATAGGTATGTTTACATTTTTAGTTATAAAAAAATTAGCTCCACATGAAAATCCTGAAACGATTTTAACAGGTGGTAGTAGAACTGTTATGATTTATGCTAGTCCTACAAATTTAGAATCTGAAGTTGAAGCAGCAACAACTGATTTAAGTACCTTATCTGGTGAAGAAGTTGATTTAGATAATCTTAATATTCTTTTATATACTGGAGGAACTAAAAAATGGCATAATTTTATAAAAAATGATGAAAATGCTATATATATCTTAAAAAAAGATGGTTTTGAAAAATTAGAATCTTATGAACAAAAAAATATGAGTGATGCCGATACTTTACAAGATTTCCTAGATTATTGCTATGAAAATTATAAAACTGATCACTATGATTTAATTGTTTATGATCATGGTAACGCGTTAGATGGAGCAGTCGTAGATGATTTTAATCCTAACGATATAATAACAGTTAGTGAATTTGAAAAAGCTTTAAGTAATAGTCCATTTAAGAAGAACAATAAACTAGAATTAATTTTATTTAGAGCTTGTTTAATGGGTAATATTGAAGTTGCTTCAACTTTAGCTCCTTATGCTAATTACTTAGTAGCATCCGAAGAAGTTATTTGGATGGGTAAAATAGAAAGTGTCTTAGATTTCTTAAATGATGTTGAAGTAGAAGACACAGCTATTGATTTTAGTAAAAAATATATTTCTTCATATGAAGATTTCATGGGAACAGCAGATCCTTTTGATGACTATCTTAGTTGTTATTCTATAATTGACTTATCTAAAATAGAGGCTGTATATAAAGAATTAGAAAAGTTTTTTGATAGTATTGACGTAAAAGATAATTATAGTAATATCTCTAAAATTAGAGCCAATATTCATCAGTTTGCTGAAGTAGCAGGTTCTAATTACATAGATACCATTGATTTATATGACTTTGTTAACCAATTAGCTAAATATTCCGATTATGATAAGACAAAAGTCTTAGATGCTTTAGATAATGCTATTATCTTTAATTGGAGTAATAAAGAAGATATTAATGGTCTTTCTATTTACTTTCCTTATAAAGGTAGTGCCCAAGATATATCTTATTACTTAAAAGTTTATGATGATTTAGAAATAGGTGAAAAATATAAATCATTTATAAATAAATTCTCTAATTATAAACTAAATGGTAGCAGTAAATCTTTAATATCTGGAGCAGTTGTTAATAAAGAAACTCAAGTAGAAGGAAATGAATTCTCTCTTCAACTTACTGATGAACAAATAAATGAATATGCTCATTCAAGATATTTGGTAGTTAGAAAAATGAATGATGAATATTATATGCCTGTCTTTTACTCAGATAATGCTACTTTAACAGATGATGGCATCTTAAAAACAAATATTACTAATAAAATAATTAAACTTAAAGATGTAGTTCATGATGGTCAAGTAATAGATGATGCCTATCTCCAAGTTTTTGATGTTTCGGAAGATGGAGAAGAAAAATATTTAACTTTAGGAACTATTTCTAATTTTGAAAATGGTAATTTTATTATCGATCAAGCCAATTATTATTTTGGGGTTAAAGATAATAAACCATTTATTTCGAGCGTTACTAGTAAATCAGCTGAACAACCACAAGGTATAATAATAAATCCTAAAGACTATACTCACTATGAATTTATGACATATTGGTATAAAATGTTTGATGATAACGGCAATTATATGACCGACTGGCAAGGGTATTCAACGTATTATGGCTATGAAGGAAAAATAGATGAAGTAGACTTTGAATTTACTTCTTTAGATGGAACTGGGGAATATTATTGCTTATTTATGATTTACGATATTTATGGTAAGTCGACAGTATCTAGTTTGATTAAACTTGATTAATCTAAAATAAATGTGTTAAAATCTTAATAGAAAAAATAAGAAAATAAAGAGGAGTATGAATATGAATTGTAGAAAATGTGGAGCAATATTACCAGAAGGAGCAACTTTTTGTCAAATATGTGGAGAAAATAATGCTACTCCAGAAGTAAATCAAGTAAATAATGTTAACACTCAAGTAACTCAACCACCTGTAAATAATAATACAAGTGTGGCTCAACCAGTTGGGCAACCAGCTGTCCAACCAGCTCAACCAGTTGGGCAACCAGCTCAACCAATGACACCTCAAGAACCACCAGTTCAACCAAAAAAAAGTAATACCATATTAATGATAGTTATTATCGTTTTACTTGGATTAATTATTGTTGTTGGATGTTTCTTAATATTTGGCCCTAAGGCTAATAATGATGGGGATAATGACACAAAAGTTACTGAAACTGATAAAAAAGATAACAAAGATGAAGAAAAAGATAAAGATGATGATAAAACTGCTGATGAAGAAGACAAAGATAACAAAGATGATGAAGATGAAAAAACAGATGACGATAAAAATGTCATAGCTGATGAAAATCAATATTATGATTATGGACAATACAGATTTAAAAAATTAGATAATTATACATATAGTGAAGAATTAACATTATTTGTAATTACTTCTAATAAAACAAATATTCCATATTATGTAATTATTCATAATACTGATTATAATAAATATGCTGAAAATAAAGCATCTATTGCTGAAGAACTTTCAACAAGTGTTGGCTTATCTAATATTCAATATAATGAAGTAACTGCTAATGGGAAAAAATATTTAGTATATGTAGCTGATGAAGCAGTTATAGTAATTGCCAAATTAGCTGAAAACGTTACTGTTGAATTTACAATATTTGATACAGGTAATGCTCAAAGTGCTGATCAAATATATAGTGAACTTGGTGCAATAATTGATTCTTATGAACCAAAAACAACCGTCGCTAGTGGGGGAAATGAAAACCCAGAAGTATCATTTAAGAAAGATACTTACAAAGGCGAAGTTAAATTAGGTGACATTTTTAAACTAAATAATTAAGAATTTAAAAACTTCTAGTTTCTTACTAGAAGTTTTATTTATTTAACTTTGCATAAACATCTCTTATGATATCCATTCTTCCACGTCTACTTGCAACTTGAACAACGTCAAAGCCTGGTCGACGATTCCCTTCAATTATAAGAGGACCATCAGTAGCTATTGCTACATCCCAACCAACTACTAATATTTTATCAGATTCCAAAGCGGCTTCTTTGACCATCTTTTTAACTTCCTCAAAATAAGGTATTTTAAATCCTTCTATTTGAACTTTAGTCGTTGGATGATGAGTAAATTCTTTTAAATCTTTATTTAAAGCCGGTCTAATAAGCTTACCAGTTTTCAAATCTATTTCTGTTGCCATTCCTCCTGCATGAAAATTATCTACACTATTAATACCATTACCAATTCTTAATCCAGCCCATAATATCTCAGCTTTACCATGATTATTAAAAGTCATAATTCTAATAGTATTACAAGATGTTGGACACAATCTATTTAACTCTTCATTTTGTTTTACTACTTCTTCTAAAAAAATACGATTATTTTTACAATCATCATAGTATTTCTTAACATCTTCAATATCTTTACTAGATACTTTTAATACTTGAGCTCCTCCAAGTCCATCATAAGGTTTACTCATAAATACCTTATGTCTTTTTAAAAAACTCTTAAATTCTTCTAAACTACATTTCTCAGGAACTATAAAATCTCTTTTAGTATATTTTTTAAAATCAGCTAAGAAATCTGGCTTTATAGTATATCTTTTCTTATAAGCACTAGGAGAAACTGTTTCATAAAACTCATCTTGAACTTTAATTCCTGCATATTCCTTACGTTCTTTATGTTTCTTTTTATAAAATTCATAATTTAAATAGTCAGTTAATCCTATACCATAACGTACTATACTATAATATGTATCAAATAAAAGACTTAAGTATAATTTATTATTCTTTTTAGCAACACTTTTTAATTTATCTTTAAAACCTTTATAATTAGCACTAAAAATATATGAATAGAATGCCATAAAATCACCCTAAACCTAATTTTAACATTATTCGACTAAAAATGCTATTTTTTTATGATAATGTTCTTTTTAGTAAGAAGGGCATAAAATATTTGTCAAATATTTTAATTTAAGATGATTGATAATTTTGTTTATCTTAATATTTATGATATAATCTATAACGAATATCAACTTGCTTAAATATGAATTAGACAAATATTTTATTTAGCAATGGTGATATATGAAGAAAAATGAGTGGTTTAAGATGAAAAAAAGTTCTTTTGTTGAAGGAACAATTATTGCAACATTAGCAATTGTTATTGTTAAAATACTTGGAATGCTTTATGTTATTCCTTTTTATGCTATGTTAACTATTCAGGGAAGTGCTTTATACGCATATGCTTACAATATTTATGTAATCTTTTTAGATATATCAACTGCTGGTTTACCAATTGCTATTAGTAAACTAATTGGAGAATATGATACTTTAGGAATGATGGAAGCTAAACAAAGAGCCTATCGCCTTGGTAAAACAATATTAATGTTTTTAGCAATTGTCATATTTATGATCCTAATTATTTTTGCTAGACCAATAGCTACTTTACTTTTAGGAGATTTAAGTGGTGGAAACACAATAGAAGATGTAATGCTAGCTATTAGATGTGTCTCTTTTGCTATTTTAGTTGTTCCTTTCTTAAGTGTTAGTAAAGGATATTTACAAGGACACAAAATAATTAATGTCTCATCTATTAGTCAAATAATAGAACAAGTAGTAAGAATTCTCGTTATTTTAGTTGGTGTTTATTTAGCTTTACATGTCTTTAAAGTAAAAGAAACAATAGCCGTCTGTATTGCTGTATCTGGTGCTTTCTTTGGTGCCTTAGTAGCTTATATATATGTTTTAAGAAAAATTAAAGAAAATAAAAAAACTTTAGGTATCAAAGAATATAAAGAAAAAGATAATGTAACTAATAAAACGATTGTTAAAAAAATTATTACATATGCTGTACCTTTTATAATTATTAATACAATTTTTAGTATATATAATTTTGTTGATATGGTTTTAATTTTAAGAACAATGAATTACTTAGGAATGGATGCTTCAACTGTTGAATTTGTTACAAGTTCAATAACTACTTGGGCTCCTAAAATAAATATGATAGTTTCATCTATTGCTATTGGCATGACAGTTAGTTTAATACCTACAATAGTTAGTGCCTTTACTTTAAAAAATTTTAAAGAAGTAAATAGTAAACTTAATCAAGCTTTACAAATTATTATAATGGTCTCACTACCCATGAGTGTTGGTCTTTCATTATTAGCAAAACCAGTATGGAGTGTTTTCTATGGTCTTAAAAATATTGCTGGGCCAATAATTTTATCCGTTACAGTATTTGTAACTTTATTTGCCAATATCTATATGATAACTAGTTCTACATTACAATCATTAAATAAATTTAAAATGGTTTATACTTCAGCTATTTTAGGTTTTGTTCTAAATGCTTTACTAGATGTCCCAATGATTCTTTTATTAAATAAATTAGGCTTACCACCATATCTAGGTGCCTCTATAGCCAGTATTATTGGTTATAGTACAGCTTCTTTATATACTTTATTAAAATTAAGAAGTGAACATGATTTACATTATCGTAAATCAATCAGCTTAGTTATTGAATTAATTATTCCAACCTTACTTATGATATTAAGTGTTATTATCTTTAAAAAGATTATTCCTATTAACTATGATAGTCGTCTATCATGTATAATATATATAGCTATTAATACTTTAGTAGGTGGAATTATATACCTAGGAATTCTTAATAAGAAGGGAACTTTAAAAAGAGTATTAGGAGCAAATCTATATAACAATATTTTAAAAAAGATAACCTTTGGTAAATATAAGGTAAAAGATTAATTATTTAAAGCATCTGTTTTTTAACAGATGTTTTTAAAACATAATTTTATATCTTTTGTGTTATACTAATAAGGAAAAGAGGAAAAATATGGAAAAACTTTTAGTAAAATATGCAGATGTTATATTAAATACTTGTTTAAAAGTAGAAAAGAATCAACCTTTATTTATTAGTGCTAATGTTGAAGTACGAGATTTTGTTAACATTTTAGCTGAAGAAGCTTACAAAATAGGGGTTAAAGATGTTTATTTTGATTTATATGATCCATCTCTTAAGCATTTAGCTTTAAAATACTTAGATGTCGATGATTTAAAGAAAATGACTTTTTGGAATAAAGAAGTATGGAATGAATATGCTAAAAAAGGAGCTGCTTTTATTATGCTTGCTTCTGAAATGCCAGGACTAATGAGTGATATTGACTCAGAAAAATTAAGTGAAATGAGTATTTACAGCTTAAATACTAGTAAAGAATTTGATGACTTAAGAGAAAAATTACAAGTACCTTGGTGTATAGCTGCTGTTCCTACAGAAACATGGGCCAAAAAAGTTTTCCCTGATAGCCAAGATCCTGTAAAAGATTTATGGAATAAAATATTAGATATTTGTGATATTAAAAGTACAGATTATACTAAGAAAATTAAAGAAAGAATAAATTCTTTATCAAAAAGATGTGATAAATTGAATTCCTATGACTTTAGAAAATTGAAATATGAAAGTTCTAACGGAACTTCTTTTGAAATTGGTCTACCAGATAATCATGTTTGGTGTTCTGGGAAAGAAACTTTAACAAATGGCAAAGAAATCTTAGTAAACTATCCATCTTTTGAAGTATTTACATCTCCAGATTATAAAAGTGCTAATGGAATAGTCTATGCAAGTAAACCTTTATCTTATCAAGATAATATAATCGATGGTTTTTGGATTCGTTTTAAAAATGGCAAAGCTCTTGAATGTAAAGCTAAAAAGGGAGAACAAATTTTAAAAAGTTTACTTTCATCATGTAAAAATTCCAATTATTTAGGAGAAGTTGCTTTAGTTGACTATAGTTCTAAAATATCTAAATCAGGCATCTTATTTTATGAGACATTATTTGATGAAAACGCCTCTTGTCATATTGCCCTTGGAGCATCATTTTCTGAATGTATAAAAAATGGAACTAAAATGACAGAAAAAGAATTATTACAAAATAATCTAAACCAATGTCTAGTTCATGTCGACTTCATGATTGGAACCGAAGATTTAAAAATAACTGGCATAACTAAAGAGAACAAAGAAGTAAAAATTTTTGAAAAGGGTAATTTTACCAAAGAGTTTAAATAATTAAATGTAAATGAAAAATGTTAATAGACAATTAAAAAAAATTTTTTTGTAGTGAAATTTGACTAATTTATAAAATTAAAGTAAAATTAATAACGTACAAAGGAGAATTTGTATGAGAAGAAAAAAACATAAATTGCGTCTTCGAAAACAAGTTATAATGTGTATTCCAGTATTGCTTTTACTAATTGTTTTAACAGTTGGCTTAATTATTAAAAAGAATAGAGTATATGCTAGTGAAGTAGTTAATGAAAGCCAATCTGAAGCAAGAAAAGAAATAATTGACGTTGTTAAATTATCTGATAGAGAATTCTTTAAAAATTTAGATGAAACTTTAGAAAAACGTCAAAAGGATAACACTATAATTTACTATGCTCAAAAATTTAATTTAAATGTTGATAAAGTTTTAGAGATTGCCCATACCTTAACTTCAAATTATGAAGATGAAGCATTTAATACAACCTTTGCTATTGCTAAACCTGAAAATCGTGAAAATGTTGGTCCATTTAATAGTTTTGAGGCTGGGGTAGTATATTTCATAAGAGATATCTATCGTTACCCAGCTCGTTTTGATACAACTTATGAAGAAATTCATGTATTAGATACTATTAGAGCTGACAAAAAAATTATAAATAAAACAGTTTATCTTGATAGTGGTTTAACTTATGAACAATTTATGGGTAAGATATGTGACTTATTTGGTGTAGATAAAAGTTTAGCTTTAGCTATTTCTTATCACGAAACAGGAATTCTTACTAGTAATTTATTTATTAATAGTAACAATGTTGGTGGACAAAGAAGTACTAGTGGTTGGTTAGCTTTTGATACTTTAGAATCAGGTG
The DNA here is from genome assembly GCA_947628325.1 of uncultured Bacilli bacterium. GTDB lineage: Bacteria > Bacillota_I > Bacilli_A > RF39 > UBA660 > Coprovivens. The sequence goes on along the minus strand of CANQZL010000002.1, from coordinate 10,124 downwards.
TTATCTCATTTGTTCTTAACTTCAAAGCCTTACTTGAAAATTTTGAAATTGATTTAACAGCTGAAAATGGTATGTTAGAACTATCTGCTGTTTATGTTTATGGTAATAAAGGAGCAGGTCCAGCCTTATCTTGGCTAGATAAAGTTACTTATTTTCAAAATAAAATAAATGAACAAGACTTATTCACTATTCCTGAATAGGTCTTTTTTTAATGCCTAAATATTCTTAAAAAAATTTTTTTAAAAAAATAAAAAAATAATATTGCTTTTTTTGTAAAAACAAAGTACAATAAGCAATAATTTTATTGACTTTTGAAGTCGATAATTATATAATTAAATATATTATTGTCTTACAGAAAGAAACTGGTGATTCTTTGGAACAATATTTTACTAACAACCCAAATTTAAAAAGTGAAATAAGAACTATTACCTATAAATATAAGGAACATGAATTGACCTTTTTTAGTGATAATGGTGTTTTTTCCAAAAATAAAATAGACTTTGGTAGTAATTTATTATTAGAGGCATTATTCGAAAATGTTAATAAAGAAAATTTAGATATATTAGATGTTGGCTGTGGATATGGATTACTTGGAATATCGGCAGCTAAAATTTTGAATGCAAAGGTCACTTTGTGTGATGTTAATAAAAGAGCTCTACACTTAGCAGAAAAGAATGCGTTGCAAAACGGCGTAAGTAATTCTGTTAAAGTGTTAGAAAGTAATATTTATCAAAATATTACTGGTATATATGATTTAATTATAACAAATCCCCCAATCAGAGCAGGTAAAACAGTAGTTTACGGCATCTTAGATGGAGCAAGAGACTATCTTAAAGAGGATGGTGAGCTCTGGATGGTTATAAGAAAAGATCAAGGAGCAAAAAGCACTATGAAACATTTGGAAGAAAACTACGAATGTCAAGTAGTAAAAAAAAGCAAAGGTTTTTATATTATTAAAGCCAAAAAGCATTGACAATAAACTTTACATCAATTAAAATTATAAATTGGTGGCATATTGTTTTTTGTCTGTGTAAAACAAAAAAATTAGGTATAGGGGTGAAACAAAAAAATGGCAAAAATGGCGAAATTTGGAGACCATAGAGAAAGGAAGACTTTCTCAAGAATTAAAAACACCGTAGAGTTAACAGATTTATTAGAAGTTCAAAAGAAATCATATCAGAGATTTCTAGAAGAAGGGATTAAGGAAGTATTTGAAGACTTATTCCCTGTTGAAAGTTTCACTGGTAATATTTCACTTGAATTAGGTGATTATTATTTTGAATCACCAAGATACACAGTTAAGGAAGCTAAGGAGCGTATGGTTAATTATGCAGCTCCATTAAAAGTCCAAGCGCGTGTATTTATTCACGAAACAGGTGAAGTAAAAGAACAAGAAATTTTCTTAGGTGACTTACCATTAATGACTGATGCTGGAACATTTATAATTAATGGTGCTGAACGTGTTATCGTTTCTCAATTAGTAAGAAGTCCATCTGTTTACTACAAAAAAGAAATCGATAAAAGTGGAAGGAAAATAATTTCTGGTGAAATAATACCTAACAAAGGTACTTGGTTAGAATATGAACTAGATGCAAGAGATATTTTCTATGTTCGTATTGATAGAACTCGTAAAGTTACAATTACAGCCTTCTTAAGAGCTTTAGGTTTATCATCAAATGAAGAAATACTTGAAACATTTGGTAATGATAAATATCTTTTAAATACCTTAGAAAAAGATAGTACTAAAAATTCTGATGAAGCTTTAATTGAAATTTATGAAAAATTAAGACCAGGTGAACCTGCTACTTTAGATTCAGCTAAAAACCAATTAATAACGAGATTCTTTGATAAATTCCGTTATGATTTGCAAAAAGTTGGTCGTTATAAATTTAATAAAAAATTAAATGTCTTAGATCGACTATTAAATCAAAAAATAGCTGAACCAATTAAAGATGGAAGAAAAATAGTAGTACCAGAAGGAACTATTATTACAAAAGAAATATTAGAAAGTGTTCGTCCTTTATTTGAAGCTGGCTTTGGTTTACATGAAGTAAAAATAAATGAAGAATTAGATGAATACAATAAAGTACAAGAAATAAAAGTATATGATAAAGATGATGAGACAATAATTCATTCAATTATAGGTAATGATCAAAGTATTGATTCTCGTCGTTTAACTATATCTGATATATATGCATCTGTTTCATATTATTTAAATCTACAATATGGAATAGGTAGCGATGATGAAATTGACCATTTAGGTAATAGACGTGTTCGTCAAGTAGGTGAATTAATCCAAACTCAATTCCGTGTAGGTATGTCTCGTATGGAAAGAGTTATTAGAGAAAGAATGACTACTCAAGAAATTGATACTGTAACACCAAAAACTCTAATTAATATTCGTCCTGTAACAGCTTGCTTAAAAGAATTCTTTGGTAGTTCACAATTATCAAAATTCATGGATCAAATTAATCCAATTGCTGAATTAACAGATAAACGTCGTCTATCTTGCTTAGGCCCTGGAGGTCTTTCAAGAGAAAGAGCTGGTATGGAAGTTCGTGACGTTAATCCAAGTCACTATGGTCGTATTTGTCCTATAGAATCACCAGAAGGACAAAACATCGGTTTGATAACTTCTTTAGCTTCTTATGCCAAAGTTAATGAATATGGTTTTATCATGACACCATATCGTAAAGTAGTAAATTCACAATTAACTGATGAAATAGTTTACTTAACAGCTGATGAAGAAGCCGACTATTATATTTCTCAAGCTACTTTAGAAATTGATGATGATAATAAAATTGTTGAAGATAAAGTTATTGCTCGTTTAAATGGCGATACAGTTATGGTTTCAAAAGATCAAGTTAACTTTGTTGACGTTGCTCCTAACCAAATTGTTTCTATTACAACAAGTTGTATTCCTTTCTTGGAACATGATGATGCTACTCGTGCCCTAATGGGTGCTAACATGCAACGTCAAGCTGTTCCTCTTCTTACAACAGAAGCTCCAATTGTTGGAACAGGTATGGAATATATAGCTGCTCGTGATTCAGGATCAACAATCGTTTGTAAAGCTGATGGTGTAGTAGAATATGCTGATGGTAAAAAAATAACTGTCAAAACAGCTGGTGGCGAAGATATTTACTACCTAGCTAATTTTGAAAGAAGTAATGATGCCTCAAATATTAACCATCATCCACTAGTTAAAAAGGGAGATAAAGTTCATAAAGGTGAAGTTATTGCTGATGGACCATCTACTGATAAAGGTGAATTAGCTTTAGGTAAAAATATGACAATTGCCTTTATGACTTGTAATGGTTATAACTATGAAGATGCAGTTGTTTTAAATGAAAGATTAGTAAAAGAAGATGTTTATACTTCTTTACATATAGAACATTATGACATTGATTGTCGTGATACTAAATTAGGACCAGAAGAAATTACTAGAGATATCCCAAATGTTGGTGATGATGCTCGTAAAAATCTTGATGCCAATGGTATTGTAAGAATTGGTACTGAAGTTAAAGATGGCGATATTTTAGTTGGTAAAGTTACACCAAAAGGTGTTCAAGAACTAACTAGTGAAGAAAAATTATTACATGCCATATTTGGTGAAAAAACTCGTGAAGTAAGAGATACTTCATTAAGAGTTGATCATGGTGCTGGTGGTATAGTTCATGATGTTAAAATATATACAAAAGAAAATTCTGATGAATTACCTGCTGGTGTTTCAAAAGTAGTTCGTGTTTACATTATTCAAAAACGTAAAATTCAAGTTGGTGATAAAATGTCAGGTCGTCATGGTAACAAAGGTGTTATTTCCCTTATCTTACCAGAAGAAGACATGCCATACTTACCAGATGGTACACCAGTTGATATCGTTCTTAACCCACAAGGTGTTCCATCACGTATGAATATTGGTCAAATTCTTGAATTACATTTAGGAATGGCTGGTAAAAAATTAGGATTACATTATGCAACTCCAGTATTCGATGGTGCAACTATGGATGATATTAGTGCTGAATTAAAAGCTGCTGGTATGGATCCAGATGGTAAGACTATTCTTTACAATGGTCGTACTGGTGAACCTTTCGAAAATAGAGTTTCTGTTGGTGTAATGTACATGATTAAATTACATCACATGGTTGATGATAAATTACATGCTCGTTCAACTGGACCTTACTCAATGGTTACACAACAACCATTAGGTGGTAAAGCTCAATTTGGTGGACAAAGATTTGGTGAAATGGAAGTTTGGGCATTATATGCTTATGGTGCTGCTCATGTTCTTCAAGAAATTTTAACCGTTAAATCTGATGATGTAGTAGGTCGTGTTAAGATATATGAAGCAATGGTTAAAGGTAAGACAATAAGTCAAGCTGGTATTCCAGAAAGCTTCCGTGTATTATTAAAAGAATTCCAAGCTTTAGGACTTGATATTCAAATACTAAATCAAGATGATAAATTAGTAGATATTCAAGATTTAGAACATGAAGATGAAGAAGAAGCTATTTCCGTAAATGAAATAGGTAAAGAAATGGAGGAAATTGAAGAACCTCCTGTACCAGATGATGGTGAATACGAAAATTTAGACGAAGACGAAGAAGATGAATTTGGTGATAGTCTAGATGATATTGAATATCCAGGGGAAGAAGAGGAAGGTGAAGAACTATGATAGATGCTAATAGTTTTAAAGGTATCAAGATAGGAATTGCATCTCCTGAAAAAATAAGAAGTTGGTCTTATGGTGAAGTAAAGAAACCTGAAACAATTAATTATCGTACTTTAAAACCTGAACGTGATGGATTGTTTTGTGAAAAAATCTTTGGACCATCAAAAGACTATGAATGTTCTTGTGGTAAATACAAAAGACTAAGATATAAAAATGTTATTTGTGATAGATGTGGAGTAGAAGTTACTAGTTCAAAAGTTAGACGTGAACGTATGGGACATATTGAACTAGCTTCTCCATGTTCACATATTTGGTTCTTTAAAGGTGTTCCATCAAAAATGGGCTTAGTACTAGATATGTCTCCAAGAGACTTAGAAGAAGTATTATACTTTGTTAGTTACGTTGTAATTGATCCAGGACAAGCTCCTTTAGAGAAAAAACAAACTCTTTCTGATAAAGAATATCGTGCTTACTATGAAAAATATGGAAATACTTTCAAAGTAGGTATGGGTGCTGAAGCAATCCAAGAATTATTAAAAGAAGTAGATGTTTCAGCTGAAGTAGCTAAATTAAGAGAAGAACTAGAAACAGCTACAGGACAAAAACGTGTTCGTTTAGTTAAACGTCTTGATTGTTTAGTAGCATTTGAAGAATCTGGTAATAAACCAGAATGGATGATTCTAGAAGCTCTTCCTGTTATACCTCCTGATATTAGACCAATGATTCAACTAGATGGTGGTAGATTTGCTACTTCTGACTTAAATGATTTATATCGTAGAATTATTAATCGTAATAATCGTTTAAAAAAATTATTAGAATTATCAGCTCCAACAATTATTGTTCAAAATGAAAAACGTATGCTTCAAGAAGCTGTTGATTCATTATTTGACAATGGTCGTCGTGGTAGAAGTATTACTGCTGCTGGTAATAGACCATTAAAATCTTTATCTAGTATGTTAAAAGGTAAACAAGGACGTTTCCGTCAAAACTTATTAGGTAAACGTGTTGACTACTCAGGTCGTTCAGTTATCTGTGTAGGACCAAATTTAAAAATGTATCAATGTGGTATTCCAAAAGAAATGGCTTTAGAGCTATTTAAACCACATGTAATTCATGGCTTAGTTGAAAGAGGTTTAGCGCATAATATAAAAGGTGCTAAAAAACTAATTGAAAGTCGTGACGAATGTGTATGGGATGTTGTTGAAGATTGTATTACTGAACATCCAGTAATGTTAAACCGTGCTCCAACATTACATAGACTTGGTATTCAAGCTTTTGAACCAAAACTAGTAGGTGGTAAAGCTATTCGTTTACATCCATTAGTATGTACAGGATTTAATGCCGATTTCGATGGAGACCAAATGGCTGTTCACGTACCATTATCAGAAGAAGCCAAAGCAGAAGCTCGTCTTTTAATGCTTGGTGCTCAAAATATTCTAGATCCAAAATCTGGAAAACCTATCGTTACACCTTCTCAAGATATGGTTTTAGGTAACTATTACTTATCAATTGAAGAACCAGGTGAAGAAAACGAAGGTAAAGTATATAAAAATTCTAATGAAGCAATAATGGCTTATGAAAGAAAAGAAATTACTCTTCATACAAGAATTGCTTTACCAGTTAGTTCATTTAAATATAAATTATTTACTGATGAACAAAAAAGCAAATATTTAGTAACAACTGCTGGTAAATTAATTTTCAATGAAATATTACCTGATTCATTCCCATATATTAATGAAGCAAGTAAAGAAAATATTGAAAATATTACTCCTAGCAAATTCTTCTTAAGTATGGGAACAAACATTAAAGAAGCAATAGCTGAAATGGAACCAGTTTCACCATTTATTAAAAAGAATTTATCACAAATAATTGCTCAAATCTTTAAGCGTTATAAAACAACTGAAACATCAGCAGTCTTAGATGCTATGAAAGATTTAGGATTTAAATATTCAACAATAGCTGGTATAACTGTTTCTGCCTATGATATAGTTGAAGCTAAAGATAAAAATCAAAAAATTGAAGAAGGTCAATCTAAAGTTGATAAAATTAATAAACAATATCAAAGAGGTTTAATTACTGAAGAAGAAAGATTTAATAATGTTATTCAAGTATGGAATAATACTAAAGATGAAGTTGAGGAAGAATTAAAACAAATATCTGATGGTGATCATACTAATCCAATATTTATGATGATGAATTCAGGTGCTCGTGGTAATGCTGGAAACTTTACTCAACTTGCTGGTATGCGTGGTTTAATGGCTAAACCAAATGGTCAACCAGTTGAAATCCCAATTAAATCTAACTTTATTGAAGGATTAAACGTTTCCGAATTCTTCTTAAGTACGCATGGTGCTCGTAAAGGTTCTGCCGATACTGCCTTACGTACAGCTGACTCTGGATATATGACTCGTCGTTTAGTTGATGTTGCTCAAGATATCATAGTTAAAGAAGAAGATTGTGGAGCAATTTCAGGTATTGAAGTTAGTGACTTTATAGATGAAAAAGTTGGTACAGTTATTGAATCTTTAGAAGATAGAATAGTTGGAAGATTTACAGCTACTAAAGTTATTAATCCTGAAACTAAAGAATTAATTGTTGACAAAAATGAAATGATAAATGAAAACCTAGCTAAAAAGATTGTTAAAGCTGGTATTAAAAAAGTAGAAATAAGAAGTGCTTTAACTTGTAAGAGCCAATATGGTGTTTGCCAAAAATGTTATGGTCGTAACTTAGCAACTGGTAATCTAGTTGAAACTGGTGAAGCTGTTGGTGTTATGGCTGCTCAATCTATTGGTGAACCAGGTACTCAACTTACAATGCGTACATTCCACTCAGGAGGTGTTGCGCATGGTGGTGATGCTGATATTACTCAAGGTCTTCCACGTGTTGAAGAACTATTTGAAGCTCGTAATCCTAAAGCTAAAGCAACTATCTCTGAAATTACAGGTAAAGTTGTTAGTATTGAAAATGCTAATGGCAAACATAAAATTGTTGTTGAAAACGATGTTGAATCTCGTGAACATACAACATTATACAATTCAAAAGTACGTGTTGAAGTAGGAGATGAAGTAGTAGCAGGTGAACAATTAACTGAAGGTTCTGTTAGTCCAAAAGAATTACTTGCTGTTACTGACCCAATTACTGCTGAAAGCTACATCTTAAAAGAAATTCAAAAAGTTTACAAATCACAAGGTGTTGATATTTCTGATAAACATATCGAAGTTATTGTTCGTCGTATGATTTCTAAGATGAAAATTGTTGATGGCGGAGATACTGATCTTGTAGAAGGATTATCTGTATCATTACATGACTTTAATGAAGCTAATAAACCAGTAATATTAAATGGTGGTGTTCCTGCAACTGGACGTCCTGTAATGTTAGGTATTACTAAGTCTTCACTAGAAACTGATTCATGGCTATCAGCTGCTTCATTCCAAGAAACAACAAGAGTCTTAACTGAAGCTGCTATTAAAGGTAAAACTGATGAATTACGTGGCTTAAAAGAAAATGTTGTTATTGGTAAATTAATTCCTGCTGGTACAGGAGCTAAACAATATAGCAATATAGAAATGATTCTTGAAAAAGAATTCATGAGTGATGAACCTAGTGAATTCTTAGAAGAACAACTAATCGATAATGATGAAATAAAGCAAGAAGCAGCTCCTTTTGAAAATCATGCATCTGTTGAAAATGATTTAGTTGAACAATTAAGTTAATAATAAAAAGTGTAATTCCGATTACACTTTTTAGTTTTCTTAAAATATTTAGTTTATTTTCCTTTTTTATGTAATTTCCTTAATATAATAACATAATAATTATTGATATAATTATTCTAAAATGTTAAAATTACAATGGGGATTGATATGAAAGAAAGTAAAAGAGAAAAAGCTGTTAGACAAGTATTAGCAAGTTTATATTTAGACAGATTATATGTTAAACCAGCTTTTGTTAGCAGTTATTGTAATCAACATAATATTACTTTTCATAAAGAAGATAGTGAATTAAAATTATCTCTAAAAAGAAGGAATAATAATGTCAGTAAATGATTATGATGAAGAATATTTAAGATTATGGAATTCTTACTTCTATCCAGGTACAGAAACCTTTAAAAATAAATTAGGTATCCTAGATCCATTAGAATTACATGAAAAAGAAAAAGAAATAAGTTTTGAAAAATTAGTTGAGCTTTATGAAAACCCTATAAAAGGGGATTTTGATAAAAAACATCTATGTGCCATTCATCACTATCTATTTTCAGACTTATATGATTGGGCAGGACAATATCGCCTAGTTTATATGAAGAAAAATGTTTCATATTTTGCTTCTGTAGATAGAATAGATATATACCTTGAAGAAGAATTAAAAAGAATGAATGAAGAAATAAAATATGTTCAATTTGAACCCAATTTAGCTTATTTTCTTGCCAAATATTATGTTACTTTGATAAATATTCATCCTTTTAGAGAAGGTAATGGTCGAACAATAAGAGAATTTCTAAGACAATTTGTTTTAGAAAAAACTCCTTCATTACCTTGTGGAGCCATGGAACTAGATTTTACTAAAATAAATGCTGAAAAACTAGAAAAAGCAATGGCTTATTCACAGATAATTAGAGGACCTATAGAAATTGAATTCTTAAATGCTTTAGTCCCAGTAACCAAAGAAGATGAAATGAAAATGTGGAATAAATAGTATTCCACATTTTTTAATGAATTTCCTTATTAATTTTATCTGGTAAATATTTTTTAACAAATTCATCTTGTTTATCAAATGATTTCCTATTTGACAACTTCTTTCCCATATTTTTATATATTTCATATCCCTCTTCTAATAATTTTATTGTTATTAAAGCTGTCTCTAAATTAGTAACATTTGGAATAGTAATAAGAAAGTCTTTTACTTCCTCATCTTCATTTAACAAAGGTTCCACTTTAAATAATGTTGTATCATCATAATCAGAAATTACCTTTATTTTATCTTTACTGAAATTCCAAAACTCTTCTTCAAAACCTAAAAACTTTTTAATACTTTCATAATCTTCAACTAAAGATATAACTTCTTTAGTATAAGTATCATCTTTAATTAAAGTTGGAAAATCTCCTTTAGCTCTTTTACCACGTTGTTCATCTTCTAAAGAAATTGCTGTTTCTATATCTTCAATTACTTCATAATAATGCCAAATTGTTTTATCATTAAGTTCATCTAATTTAGTAACAACATCCATCGCTGAAGCAATATCAATATTCTTAATATTATATAAAATAAAGTTTAATAACTTTCTTTCATATCTCAATATTTTAAATACTTCTTTAATAATATCTAAATTATCTTTAGTAACAGAACTTCTAGTTCCAAAAGTTCCTAATGATTTAAAAAAACTTATTAAACTATAATACGTTATAAGAAACATTTCTTCATATGAAGATTTTTTAATATAATTTATATCCTCTAG
>CANQZL010000001.1 GCA_947628325.1 uncultured Bacilli bacterium | reverse complement strand
TCTTCATCAAGTTTAAAATCTTCTAAAGTTATTATGTTAAATGCACTCGTAGTATTTCCAGTTCCATTTAATTTTAAAATTTGAGTATTTTTATCGTAACTAAATGTTATTGCTTGTTTTGTTTTTTCTTCTGTATTAGGTATATCTAATATATTTTCAATACCTTCAACATTATTAATCTCACTAGGATATTCTGGACTAGGCTTATTTGCTACAAATTCACTATATGTACTATCACTACCTTTTTTAAAAGCAATATTTGTTATTTTTAAAATACTTGTACTATCTTTAGCTTCATTATCCCATCTAAAACAAACATATTTTGCTAATGCAGGTGAAGTTGTCTTATGAATGTGACGAGAATTTTTATCAGGCTTTGATGAAGTATAAGATAAAAAATTAAAATCTTTGTCATACCAAAAAGTGTAGCACTGTGTCATTATTTCGTTTTGATTGTCATAAGAAAAAGTATAATCTGTATTCTCTTCTACTTTAAATCTTAATTTTTTAAAAAGTTCAACGTTTTCAGGTGTTGTATTTTGCTCGTTGTATGGTGGTGCTAAAGTTGTCTGCTCACCAGTGGCAGCTGTTATTTCGATGCTGTCTTCTAAAATGGCAACACGACTATATAGTTTGTATTCTCCTTTGTTTTTAAAAAAAGGAGTAAAATCAAATATGTTATCTCCGTCTTTTTGCTCACTTATATCTTGTTTACTAGCTCCATAAATCACATTTTCAACTAATGCGTTATCACTTGCATTTTCAATGTAAGCAGGATTACCATAAACTGTATTCTCAAGTGTCATATCTTTTTTATACTGATTGTCAAGTAACTCAACACTTGCTTTTATCTCTTCATCACTTTGACTTAATTCGGAAGTCTTTTGATTTAATACGCCGATATTTTTTTCATTTTCGGTGGCTTTATTCAATGCTTCATCGGCTAACTTTTGAACAGCTGCTAACTCAGTATCAGATAGTAATATCCATTGGTATTTGCCATCAACATTATCAAATCTATAGCCATTTAAAGCAATTGTATTACCTTTTTCATCTACGCTATAGTGATAATAAATATCACCCAAATGATTATCTCTATCTTGAGTAGTTTCCCAATCAGAAGCAGGATAATTGTTCAATGTTGGTACTACATTACCTTTCCAGAACTGAATAGCTCCATCAATTTGGTCCTGTAAATTTTTAATTGATTTTAGATATTCATTATCTTTAAAATTATTAAAATTAGTACTTAACCCGTTTAAGTTATCTTCTAGTCCTTTAACTTTTTTATCAGTATTTTGCAAATTAGTGTTTGTATCGGCCAATCCTTTTTCAACGTTAGTTACACTACTTTTTAATCCTTCGAAGCTTTGTTCTACTTTAGTTACTTTTTCTGAAGTCTCAGTAACTTCACTAGTTAATGCTTCAATTTTCTTTTCTTGTTTTTTAACAATTATATATGCTTGGTTTACTTTTTTATCAGTTTTATCAGCAGCTGAATAATCTGTATTACTTTCACTAGGCAACTCATTATATATAACTTCTTTATATCCTTGAGTATATTCTTCTTCGTTACTAAAAATATAAGACGAAAATTCTTTGCCGTCTGTGACAATTTTTATTTTTTGTAAAGGTTCAAACCCACCGAAGCCAACTAATTCCAAATCATACAAATCAAATTCAATACCATAAAGAGCATTGTATAATTCTTCGAGAAATTCATCTCGATTGTTATCATTCATCAACTGATTATCTTTAATTTCAAATTCATTCCAACTTGTTAAAGATTCATCTCGTTTATAGATCTTATCACTATCACCACTTCTACTTAAAATTATTGAATTGATAGGGCCAAAATGTTCACCTAATGTTATATTTTGATTTTTCAATATGTCATCATCAAGTATTACTTCTTCTTTACCAATTAAACATCTTTCTACAACATTATTATTTTCATTAAAAAGAGAAGCTGTTGCTTGGCCAATATCATCATAAACATCTCTATATGTAAATCCAATATTTTCATAGATATCATTATTTAATATTTTATCTCCATTAGGAAGAGATGCTATATTTGTTTCATAACCACACTCTATACAAAGCTGTTTGAAAAAATTTAAGATAGTGGTAGGATATTCGATTTTTATAGGTTCATAATCAATCATTGCATTAATAAAATTACTACATGCAGTATATGTATAAGTCTTTAAATCTGCATTATATTCTTTTTTAATTATTTTATATCTTCCGTAATTTTTTGTTGCACTCTGTTCACCATATGAAACCGTATTTTCGAAATAAACAAATTCAACCGATAGTATATCTGATATTTCAAATTCTAGACATTTTAATGTTGTACCAGTTAAAGAAACTGAAAAAAAAGGTTTTGCTCTCTTTATTTGATCTTTAGTTAGCTCCACCTTTTTTTCGCCTAAAAAATAATAGATTTTTTGATTAATTCTTTTACCAGCTTTTTGCATTAAAGTATTGTATTGAGACATCACATATCACTTCTTCCTTCCACAGCTTTTAAGGAAAAAGAAAAAGGCTTATATATGCCTCTTATATTATCTGTTTCTCCAGTGATAGCTGTTCCATAGAAATCAGCTTTTTTTTCTTTACCAGTTTTAGAATCCGTAAATATGACGTTTTCTATTATAGGTTTTTCTATTTCATTTCTAATTGCTGTTAGTTCTCTTTGATTTGTTCTTCCAACATTGACTTTTATAGTATCGAACCACCCAACAAATGTGCCTGAAAACTTTCCACTATTTGAGTTACGACCAGCATCTTTCGCCCATGTTGGCTCAATAGTATGTGCTATTTTAAGAACTCTCGGTAATAAATATAAGTTTTTTTCCATATCAAGCTCCATTTCTAGCAAATCTATTATTTGCTTTTATTTTTTCTAATATTCTATTTAAAATTCGTCCATCCATCTCGTTTGTGAGATTTAAATCAATAGTTACATGTTTTCCTATTTCTTCTCCTAATCTTTCCATAGTCGAATAATCTTCTAACGGCAATACACCTTCAGCTCCTGCCTCGCCACCTCTGACATCAGAAGCTAATGGTACACCCTTACCAGGCAAATTTATGATACCCCCACCAGCCATATACGTTGGAGTGAATCTTCTAATGGTAAATTCTTTAACATTTGGAATCGTAAAACCAACATACGTTCCTATCGAATTAACAGCATTAATGATTGAATTTATACCATCAATGACTAATAAATTTACCAAATATTCTATTCCACTAATCATAAAGTTAATAAGTTTTGTAACAGAACGAATCGCCGAATCGACAAATACTTCTGTCGCAGGACCTAATTCTCTAATAAAATTAAGCGTTGATCCTAAAACATTATCAACTAAATTTCCTATAGAATTTAATATTTTTACTAGGCTATTACCTACAGTTTCTATGACTTTTGATATACCATTAAAAATAGAAGTAAATAATTGCCCAGTAGATTCTATAATTGGTGGTAATGTTTTGCCTAACTGTTCAATTATATTTTCAATTATTTTACCTATTGCTGTTAACAATTTTTGAATTGTTGGAGCTACATTATTAATGAATTTACCACACGCATCTAATATTGTCGGTAAAGTTGCTGCTAAAACTAATAAAGTAGCACTAATACCAGCAACCAAAACAGCTAAACCAGCCATGGCCATAGGAGATTGCATAAGTTGAGCTGCTAAAGTTAATGATCCAATTAATGCTAATAAAACCCCTAAAATATCAACCATTAGTTCTGTAACATCATTTACCTTAATTTCACCATTGGCCATAGTTTTTATTAAATCTGTGACTTCATGTAAGACAACTGCCATTCCTCCTAGAATTACAGCTGCCCCAGCAATTGATGTCCAATCCATTAATTTTGTTGAAGCTGCAAGTGCAACAAAAGCAACTGCTAACTCACCTAAAACGATTCCTAATAAACCAGCAACTTCTCCTAAGGATAACCCACTATTAGAAAAAACTTCTATTAAATCACATATTTCATGAATAACTAATGCTACACCAGCTAGAATTGCTAATGATTCTAATCCTTTACCTAGAGCTGAGAAAAAGCTATTAAAACCATTTGTTAAGTCAACTGTACCATTTTTAACTTTTTTTGAATCGGAAATCCAATTAACTAATTTAATTCCTAATAAAGCAGCACCTACTAAAGCAATGGCCGTAATAATTTCCTTATGATGATCAATTATCCATTTGCCGATATTTTCGATTCCTTTTAACCATTCTGGAGGCTCTATTTCTTCTACTCCCTTTGACAAATCAAAACTTGGAGTTTTTATTTCACTTTCTCCAGAAGTTGAACTGTTATCTTGAAGTATATTTAATTCATCAAAGCCAAAAGTACTCAATGTTTTCTTCGTATTTTTAGCTGATTTATCTAATTTATTAAAATTATCTACTGTTGCATTTGCAAACAAATTTATTCCAAACCATGATTTAGATAAATAATTTACGTATGATAAAAATTTATAGACTAAACTAATCAGTCGTTCGAGAATAGATTGAAGTGTTGAAGCTAATGCAAATTTTATATATTCTAAATCGATACCAATTTGTGAATTATATTGTGATAATATACTAGCTGCACTTCTTATAGCATTATAAGCACTTCTAATACCAAATAATGTTAAGGTTAACTTGGCCACTTTTTTTATAGTTTGTGATATTGAAGAACCTAAATTGTTTATATTCTCTGTTAGTTCTTTATTGCCTTTACTATTAGCTAATTTTTTATTCATTTCATCAATAGAAGAATTTAGTGCTTTTTGTTTTTCATTATTTTTACTAATTTGATCTTCTATTCTTTTTAATTCATCATCAGCTTTCATTATGGACATTTCCATTTTGCTGCCTAAAGAACTAATTTGTAAATCGTATTTAGAATTTATTTTAGATAAAGTTGAATCATCAATTCGACCATTAATAGACTTTGTTTTTATTTCAATTTCTTTCTTTTGGTTTATTTCTTTTAATTTTTGTCTATATTCAGCATCATCTAAATTTAATTTTGCTTCTATTGAGAGCTTTTTATTATTTAACTTTTCTGCGTCGCTTTTGAATTTTGATAATTCTTTTTTTGCTTCATTTAATTTTTTTGTTAATTCAGTTGAATCTAATTTTGTTTTAATTCTTAGGTAACCATCCACTTAAGTATCACCTCTTTTTAAAGTTAAATTCCTCCTCCCAAAATTTATCTAGTTCTCTTTCTTCTTTAGTTTTTTTCATCTTTAATTCAACTTGTTTTTTTAATTCTGTCCATCTAGAAAGTTCTTTACCTTTTTTGCCTGATAATGGTTCTTCTCTAATAGAGCGAACACGATTTAAAACACTATTTTCTGTTAAACCTTGCAAGTAATCAAAAAATTTATACCAATGCATATCAGTTTGTTTCAAATCTATACCATAATCTGACATAAAAGACGCATTAATATATCCGTCGTCTTGTACAAAATCCATTGATGGAATAGAAAAATCATCTCTCGTAACTTCATTTCCACGATTTAAATATTTTGAAATTAATTCAATTATTTCTGGATAATTTTTCCTATCTTTTAATGCTTCTTCTCCCAATAAAATATAAATGATTGCAAGATTTTTTTCATATTCACCAATGCTATCATCTTTATATACATCATCACATTTTAAAGCATTCTTATAACTAGTGTTTATCTTATATCTTGTTTTAGATTTTAATTCAATAAACTCTGGATAACTATTCATTTCTTAATACATTATCTTCCTTTGAGGCATATTTCTTTTTTATTTGCTCACTAATACTTTCAAAATTGATTTGTAATTTTGGTAATATTGGTTGCAAATATTCATTTAAATCATCCCACATAGTCAAATAACGTCTGTTTCCAAAAATTTTTCTTGTTGCACCTAAACCTAAAAACATATCCATAGCAGTTTCTACAGATTTATAATAATCTTTTAAAGCCTTCTGAATGTCTTCTTCATTTTTGGACATTATTCCTTTTCCTTTAACATCTTCTCTTTTATTAATTGCTATAGTTTTCATTTTTAACGTATTTGAAGATTTTTTTATTAATGCATCGCATTTACTGTAGTTATCTGGGAGATTTATATCTTCTAAATCGAATTCAATATAAACTTCTTTCCCGTTATGATCTAATTTGACATTACCTTCTTCATCCATAATGCCAACTCTTAATGTATTTCTTTTTTTTAACTTTATATATTCTTCCATATAATTTATCCTTTCTAAATAATAAAAAAGAGACGACTATTCAAATTCGTCGTCTCCTGTTGAATCATCTTGTGGAATCTCTGAAATAGGCATTTGATTAACCCCTTTTAAAGATATTGCCATAGAATCTTCTTTAAATGTAACTTTCCCATTTTCGATTTTTACTCGACCATAGATAGGATCTCCATTTAAATTAATTTTGTAACCAATCATAGGAGTTTGTCCACCATCGCCACCAAATTTACTAATACTTATAGAGCATTTAGATTTTTCGGCATAGAATTCTCCTTCTTCGTTTACATCATATTTTTCAACGCATAAAGTAGTAGTCTCTGCCTCTGAGCCAATTGCTCTTTTCCTTCTCAAGTTATTTATAAAATCATAAACGGGATCTCCTATATAACATTTTTGTTCATTATCCATTGAAACTTTATATTTCTCTACTACTGTCGTAGGATTATCATCGACTATATAAGTTTCATCTGTTTCTGAAGCATCATAAGAATATTCTCCTGTTGTTTGATAATAACCAGCGAGTTCAAAATCTTCTGTTTCTTCAGTAGGTGTTATGTTTAAAAATGTTGCTATCTCTGTTCTTTTAGCTAATCTTTTTTGTTTTTCTGCCATTCTTCTACCTCTTTTCTTTTATATAATTAAAAACACAATCTATTCTATAGATTGCTTCATCTGAATTTGTTGCAAAAATATAACCATCAGTTATTGCTGAAATCGATAAAGGTACAATTCCATTTGAAACAATAGGATATATGCCTTCTTCATCATTTCTTTCTAACCAATTTCTGAAATTTTCAAAAAATAAAGAATTGTCTAAATTATTTGCAATCTCTTTATTCCAATGAAATTTAGCATCAAAACTAAATTTAAATTGCATTTCTTTATCCCCATTAATATAAGTATTAATGTGCGGATTATATCCAGCTGCTTCATTAATTGAATATGATTTAACTTTATCTATCAAATAGTTAATATTTATATTATTAAAATCATTTAAATATGGACACTTTGATATATAATTCCTAATTTTATCAATCATGTTCTACCAATCTCCTTCTGTGCTTCTCTTACTATATCGTCAAAATTTTCACTTATTGTTCTTTGAACAAAATGAGAACCTCGCTCTGGCCCATCACTATAATTTAACAAGTCAGTTGAAGGTATTTTTTTTACTCTTGGCCTACTCCAAAACCTGCCACTAATTGGATCATGAAAAGCTCCTTTTTTCGTTTTAGGATCAACATATTTTATTCCCTCATTCATGTAATGAGCATATGGAGATTCTACAGTTACTAATCCACCTTTTGGATTTTTTGTTTGAGCAATCATCATGCCACTTTGTGACTGCATTTTTAGACGCATATAGTGAATAAAACTTGTATCAATGACTCTTTGCATTCTCCCATTTTCATTTAAGCCACGTTTAGCTAAAAGCTCTTTTTCATCAGGTAAGAAAATTTCAATTTCATAATCCATTACTCACCTGTTATTTCAAAATGCTGCATATCTAATGAACCATAATCTTTTAAAGAAACGTTTGTTATTTTCATATATTCGTATTTATCTTTTAATTCAGTAATTGAATTAATACTATTTATCTTACCTTTTACAAGATAATCATCATTTTTTAACGTCCATTTATTATTTTCATGGTTCTCTTGAAATTCTTTAGGAGAAATATATCCTTCTTCGGAAGTAAAAATGATGACTTTTAAGCCATCATTTTTAACTATATTAGTATCTTGAATACTAATTCCTTCAGAAGATGACCAAAAACCTTTAACATGAGTAACTTTATATCCTTCTAACATATTATCTATTAATATTTCATTGACAACTGAAATATCTTTTAACAAATCATCCGATAACATATACTCCTGTATAAAGTAAACCCGTAAATAATAAATTTTTGGTAATTAAATCATCGATTTCTTTTTCTTTTGACGAAATTAATTCGTTTAATTCGTTGATTGATACACTTGAAAAAGTTCTACTATAGTCTCCTACTTTTTCAGATGATAAAATCTTTTCATTCCCTAAAGCGAGTTTTTCTTTCCTTGCTTTCAACTGACTAATATCGGATAAAACATCGACTATTAAACAAGTAGTATCTTTAACTATTTTTTCGTAATTAACTATACTTTTATTCATAATACGACTTCTTATATTATTAGTTGCGTCTAAAGCAAGTTGGTTAAAATCTTCCTTACTAACTTTTGGCTTATCATAAAAATTAGAATAATAATCAAAATCAATATAACTATTCAAATTATTCTCCTGATTTTTGACCTAATGTTAATCCAGTCAAATCTAAGACTACCTTTGTTGAACCATTAGTCAAAGTTATAGTTTGAGAATTTGAATGAATTTTACATACTAATAATGGATCTTCTGAATTTAAAAAACCATTCCCCTTAATTTGAGAATCTGATAATTCAAATTGTATAGTGTCACCATTTTTAGCTTCTTCAACTTCTATAGCTAGGAAGTTACCTTCTGCTCCTTCAGAGAAACCGTCATAATTTTCTACATATTTTAATGTCCCTGTAAGTTTATTATCAGATAATTCAATTTCTTGCAAATCTGATGCTAATTTATTATAAACATTGCCCTCTGGTAACTTAACAGTTACTTTTTTTGAGGGCTCAGCTGGGAATTGATGTAGTATAAGCTACTTTATCTTTATTAGTAACTCTAAAGCCTGTATTAATTTCATTTTGAGCTTTTACACCTGTGAAGTGCTCAGAATCTTTTAATCTCATCATGCTTAAATTATCAGCTAAATGTAAGGTACTATGATCATATACGACTAATTCAACATCATCTAGATTAATTTCTTTTAATGCTCCAGAGAAGTCATAATATTTAGCAGTTCCTTCAAATGCATCAACTTCAAACCAAGTCATACCTAAATAAACACCTACACGGCCAGATGTTATTATCATATCATTTGTCGTTGGAGTATATTTATTACCTGCCTCTTTAAGCATTTGAGCAAATGCATCAACTGACGCAAAAACAATATCAGGATAAGCATGTTTTTTTCTGATGCTCTTTCTAATTTCAATTACTTTTTCAGTTATAGTTTTTGCTTCAACAGTAACTTTTGTTCCTTCATTAATCAAACATGCTAATGCAGAAGCTTGTCTATCTTCTTTATTTTCATTTACACAATTACTTAAATTTACTTCAGCTTTATCGTAAGAGCATGAATTTGCAGTAACTTGATAAATCTTTTTAGATTTTTGATAAGTATTATTTAATCTCAAATCAATTAAATCATTTTCTGTTTTTTCATCTTCAAAATCTGATGCTGGAGTTTTAGGATCCTTTCTGCCAGATTTCTTCTCTTTATATATATGAACTAAACCAGAGTGTACATCGCCTTCATATTGGGCATTGTACGTAACGTCTGGAATCATTACATTATCAGTATATAGATTAGGCTCTAATATATCTGAATATTGTTCATCTACAAAATCGTCACCATATTTCACTTTTATCATCCTTCTTTCTTTTATTTTTTATAATATGGATTCTTGGCATATTTTTTATCTTTATATGCTTTTTCATCACTTACTGGATTACTCGTACTATTCTGGTCGAATCCAGTAGTAGTAGATGTATTTGCTTGTTTTTTGTTATTTTCAAGATATTTAGGATTTTTCTCTAAAAATTCCTTTAGGTTATCCTCGAATTCACCTTCCATTTTTGATACTTTAAAAACTACATAATCAACATCATCAACATTTACACCAGTTTTTAAAACTTGGTTTTCTTGCTTTAATGAGATATTTTCGTTATTAGTATTTGTTAATTTCTGAGTTAACTCTGTCTGCTTTTCAGCTTCTGTTTTTTGACTCTCTTGCCACTTGTTATAAGCTTCTAAATCAATATTTTCATATTTTTTATTGATTTTATTTTCAGCTTTTATAACCATAGCATTTACTTCTTCTTGAGTAAAAGTCTTCCCCTCAGTTTTTTCATCTGTTTGAGTAACAGGCACCTCAGTTTTTTCTTCAGGCTGAGTAACTGGTTTTTTTTCGTCTTCCATAAATTTTCTCCTCTATTTTTTTATTTGGGTAACAAAGTAATTCCCACACCTTAGTTTTCAACCTAACTAAGTAAAAGGCATAATAAAAGCCGATATAAATATCGACTTTAGTGCTATTTTATAAGCACTGTGAAATCTATCCAGCCCTCGTATTCCTGAATAATAGATTTCACACTACCTATGAAGTAGTGTTTTTAAAATATTCTATAACTATTTTGTTAATAATATCGTGTGAATTTGCTGATATATCACACATTATTTCTTCGGTTATATTTTCTAAGTTCTCATTTGTAATATAACTTTTTAGATATATATGCATTAATTCATGCATTAAAGTTTTCCTTTTTTGTCCTATGGGTAAATCTTTATATATCAAAACTTTAAATGTATCAAATCTTGTTTGCCCCCATAGAAAATAATTTTCATCTTGTGCTTCTTCTTTTGTCTTTATAAATTCATTTTGATTAACTTCAATTATTTCATACTCTACATCATTTATCTTAAATTTCATTTTTTTACTCCATAATAAAAGCACTCTATTTTTCGGGTGCTTTATATTTTTCTATTATTTTTCTTTTCTTTTCAAAATATTTTTTGTTTAATTCATTAACTGGATGATGATCATTTAATTGATTGACTATATACGGATGCTCTTTTTCTAATTTTTCTTTAGCTTTTAAATATTCTTCTTCCCATATTTTTAATTCATTTTCTAATTGTTCTTTCATACTTAATCAAACCCTTATCATTTAAAACTTTCATAACTAGATGTTTATAATCATCATCATCGATTAATCTAACATTTCTATATGCGTCATCATAATCACTTTCTTTTATCTTGGATAACGCTTTCATAGTGTAAAGATATTTCTCATCAACTTCCCTAAGTTCTCTTATGTTTTGATGTCTTACTAATAAATTAAAATCGTCTTTGCCAAAAGAACCACCCAACTCATCATCTAAACCTATATGGTTATGAGTAATTATAGCGTTTTTAAAATTACCAGTAATATTTACATAATCTCTTGAACCAACAAATCTATAAACATCTCCGTTTTCCTCTATTATTATAGCGTTTTCAATAGATTGGTCAACTATTTCATTTTCGTATTGCTTAATTGTTTTAACAAAATCTTTTTTAGGAGTATTTCCCAAATATTCTTTTAATACTTCTTTATTATCTTTTGTATTGTGATTAATAGACAAATTTTCAATACTTTTATCATTAACATATTCCCTAGTAAAATCACGTTTAAGATTATATTTTTCAGTAAATTCTTTCGTTCTTAAACGCCATTCTTTTACTTTTTTATTACATTTTTTAAAATATTCATCATCATCTGCTGCTTTATACATATTTGCTTTTCTAAGCCATTTTCTGACACCTCGCTCGAGATATCTTTGATGTTGAGATAAATAATATTCTTTTTCAGCATTTGCTTTAGAAATGCTCTTTAAATCGCTTCCTCTAGCATCTCCGAAGTATGGTTCAAAATAATGAGAGCAATTTGGTCCACCCAAACCTCCTCCTGTACCATACCCAGTAACTTTCTCTAGATCTTCTTTTTTTATTATTGTTCCTTGCCAGTCAAAATGTGTTGGCCTACATCTTAAATGTTCCGATAAATAAAGGTATTCACAATTTAATTCATTGGCCACATCATTACTTATATCATTATTTAATTTTCTAACACTTGTTAGTAAATCTCTTCTTACTGTACCTTCAACATCATAATTTCTAATTCCTGTAACTCTTCCTCTTTCATCAGTCGTATTTAAAGTTAATGTAATAATTCCTTCATTTGATAAATCATTAATTGAACTCCTTATCGCTTCTTGATAAGAATGTGTTCCCATAGATATTTTCAAATAAGATCCTTCCAACACTTCTAAATAGGAAGCTCTAACAGATTCACTTATTTTATTTGATATTCTTATTAAACTATCATTTGTTTCATCATAAGCTGTTTTTATTATATTTTGAATAGTTCTATTTTTTATTAATATATCTGGATTGATTTGCAAATGATTATTTTCATATTCATCTTTTAAATAATCGTAATTAAGCATCTTATATCCTAGATTATTTATTGCTTTTTTCAGTTCTTTAGGAGATCTATTTGTTAAATCAGATAATATATTCATAGTTTTATTATTTAACAAACTCATCTCATCTAATTTTTTTAATCGCCAGAAATCACTATTAATAAATTCTTCATTCAAAGAAAAATGACTCGCTATTTCTATTAGTAAGTCATTTTCAATATCAGAATATATCTCGACTATTTTTTCAATAGCATCTTTTATATATTCTTCATTCATTTTTTCACTCCGTTAATTCAAATTCAGTACCATCTGTTATTGTTTTATCGACAATCTCTTTATTCATTTTGTCAACAAATTTAATTGCTTCCTTATCTTTTAACTTATAAACATTTCTGAAATATTGAGGTTTGCTAATTAATTTTGCGTTATATTCTGATAAAGCTTGTTTTTTTATTTTCTCTGTATCTTCAATAATCGAATCATCGTAAAAAATTGATATACTAAATTTTTCTTTAACCCCTATTAATTCAGCTATAGCATATATTAAATCTGTTATAGCTTGAGTTATTATATTCTCTTGTTTTCTTATCTTTCTAAACAAATCACTATTTGTTGAAATAACATTATCCGTATTAACATAAACTTGTCCATCTTTAAATTTATAAAAATTATTACCTAATCCGATTTTTGATGTATACAAATTTAACTGTGCTTGAATAGCTGATGTTATTTCTTCAATTCTTAATTTAAAATCACTCTCCTCTAATTTATCGTTATCTTTTCCTGGATATGTATAAAAAGTTACATCATTTTCATCAAATACTGGAACTGTCTCTCCAGATTCACTAATATTAAATTGGAGTCTATTTGCTGGAACATATACTCTCTTTTTACCTAAGCATATTTCATTATCGAAACTATCATATGCTCTATCAAGTGACAGAACTATATCTAATGCGTTTGCATAACAACTTATGCCATACGGACTATTAATATCGTGATTATTAACTTCTGTTGTAAATAATATAGAAAATTTAGGTAAGAATGATTTTGTTTCAATATATTCTAAATCATCTGGTAAAGTTACCTTTTTAAAATCGCCATTTTTATCTTTCTCATATTTTCTATTATAAATTACATATCCTTCATCTTTTAACAAATGAGCATTAATAATTAATTCTTCTTTATCTAGCTTTTTAGATATCGTCCAAAAAAGAACACTATTGACATTCTCTTGTGTACCGTCCAATATTATTATATTTGGAGCTTTGATGTAATTAATTTTTAAAACATTGTCCTTTAAGTATGGAACATATGCTCCAGTACCAAGTGCTTTTACAAGCTGCATTAATTTATTTGAATTACTTAAAAAATTGTTTTGTTTCAAACAATCTTTTATCTTTTCATCAACTTGTTTATTATCTATTGTGATTTCTAATTTTTCATTAAAAAAGAAATCACTTAAATCACTACAGCTTTGTGGAATAATTTCTAATGATTTTAATGTTCTACTTACAAATTTTTTACCATTATAAATTTTATATTTATATTCTTTTGGTTTACCTTTATACCATCTCAGCCAGTTTGAGACACGTTTTTCTTGTTCATTATCAATTATATTTTCGCTATATCCGATTTCTCTTAAGAAATCTTTCACTACTTGTTCCATATAATCACCTCTTAACCTGTTTGAATTAGTATTGTCATGTAAGGCTCTGTTGAATATTCTTGAGCATCTAGACTATCTATATCTTGCGTTCCATCATCTAATCTCTCATCTTCTTTTTTATTCTTCGGATTGTATATAGCTGTATTAAAAGCATTTATTAAATCTTCACAACATTCAAGAATATAATATTTATTTGTACTGAACATTTTACAATAAAATCTAATTCTATTTAAAATTAAACCTTTTATTGCATTATTGATTGGTATTCCTAAATTATTCTCAATTAATGCTTTTTCAAATCCTGCAATCAGAGTTTGCTCAGCAGAATCACATCTGATATCAACAATATTAACGTTTGGATATTCTTCTTTTAACTCTTTAATGAATTTAATAAATTCTTGTGTTAATTTAATATCGTCAATTCTTTTATTTATTCTTTTTTGCTTAATTGTAATAAATTTTTTAAAGCCTTCACAAAAGCCTGTAGCATTAAATGAATGTGCAGAACCATTACCACCAAAATCAATACCTATCGTAATGAACTTTAATGCTTTTCTTAACGAATGAGTATAGTTTCCGTTCTCATCAATTTCATTCCATTCAGGCATTTTAATAACATGGTATTTTTTAAATTCTTGATATATTCTCCCTTCAGCGACTACTCTTAATCCTAGAATATCTCTTTGATACCAAATACTATTAATGTCATACTGACTAATAATTTCTTTTTTTCTTTCTTCTGTTATAGCTGCATTATCATAAATATTAAAATGCTGATAATTATAACCACCTATTAATCCTTTTATTTTCCATGAATCAATGTATTCAGTATATATAGATGAATTTGGATTTGATGGATTTAAATCCCAGAACCATTTGGGATTATAAGAAGCTAATTGTCGAGCAAATGCTACTTTTATAAATGATTCTTTCGAATCTTCACTATCATAGTGTTCATTTATTTCTGTAGCTATCCATAAGCCATAAGAGTTACCTAATATTTTTTTGTAACTATCAGCTTGACCTCCACCAGCAAATATTATTATTTTTTCTCCAGTTTTAGTATTTACAAACAATGCATCATTCTCTTTGTATTTCCCCCAATGACATCTTCCTCTAAAAAGATGTTCAAGTCCATATCCGTTACAATCTCCAATATTTAATTTAGCATTGGCCAATGTTGAACCACTAGCTAAGTGAAATTTGTCTTTTGAATATTCTAAACATAAAGAAAATGCAATACAATTACAGATAGTTTTCGCTGCTCTAACAGCTCCTTCTGCAACATTGGCTTTATTATTTTTACAAGCTAATATATAGTTAACATGTTTATTACTAAATGGTAGCCAATTAATTGTCTGTGTTAGTTTCATCGCTATCGAATCCTAACATTTTTGCTAGTGGTGTTAAATCTTCTATATCATTAGCAGCTGAATTTTTACTTATTATTTCATTCCACTTATCAGCTTTTCTACATTTTAACCAGTATATTATAGCTCCTGTATCGGCAGGAATATGAAGCTCATCATACACAGCCACTAACTCTTCTGTTTCACTTATCTTTTTACCATTTTTTCCATATTTAACATTTTTTAGCTTGAAATTTTTTTTGACTTGTACTGTATATCCTTGTGTCTTTTTAAACAATGAATCTTCTACTTTGTAGTCGGCTATTACTTTGCCTTTTTTTATCGCTTCTTTTATTTCTGGATATAATTTTATCCATTTATAAAGTGTGTTTCTTGAGATTCTCATCTTTTTGGATATCTCTGTATCGGTCAGTCCATCTCTTGCCCATCCTTCAATTAGAAGAAGAGATTCTTCTGTTAACCAGATTTGATTCTTTGCCATATTTTCATTTCTTCACCACCATTTTATTAGATAGTATTATACCAGGTACAAATAGGACGATAACTAATTCAAGATTATTTAATTACTTTATATAATCTCCTAATCTTAAATAGCTGTTTATTCAATGCATTGAAAGTAAATCGTCATTTACCCAGTATTCATTACCGTTTTCCCTACTTGTACGTGGAATAATACTATCTAAATTTTTATAAACAAAAAAGAGAAACTAGTTCTCTTTCGAAAGGAAGTTTTGACATAAACGTCGCGTAAGATAATGTAACGTAAGGAGGTTATCGTTACAACTTCTTACATTTTACACTATATCATACTTTGCTTGTTCTGTTTTGTATCATTTTGTTCCTTTTTGTTCTTCTTTGTTCCTTTTTTCATTTAACAATTTTTCTAACTTTTTTATTGCTTTACTTTTTAATTTTCGAAAATACGATTCAGCATAATAGATTTTGTGATATCTATTAAGAGCATAAATAACATCTTTGTCATTACTATAGTCGATGAATGAGTATATTAATATTAGCTCATATATATGATCATTTATTTCTTTTATTTTATTTATACATTTAATTCTTTCTGCATTATATTCTTTATTTAATTTGTCATATTGATTGTATAGTCCTTCATTAGCAGCCAATAAATCATCTAAGCCTAATGGTTTACTTTTAGATTTAACGACTGAAAATTCATTGCTATATGTGTCTGATATGACCATTGCAGATTCAATATACTCTCTTAATTTCTCGTCTTTCTGTATTTTTAAACTTTTGACTCTTTCAAAGAATTGCTCTATTATGCTCATTTTCTACCTCTTTTCTAAGATTCTTTTTCGATTATATATGTAGCTTTTAGATCAGCTATATGCAAATAAAAAGCTAATTCACTATCTCTAAATACTTTATTAATATATGAATAATTTTCTTTACTTTCAAAAGCTCCCATATGCCAACGTATGGCCAACTTTTCTTCACGTGTTAAATAAATAAAATCTGATACAATCATAACTGATTTTTCCCCGTGTCCTAAAGGCAATTGATCATCAACTGTATAATACTCTACTTGTTTCCATTCGTTGTTTATTTTGGCATTTTTATAATCTAATTTATAATAATTTGCTTTACAAACATCATGTAGTAAAGAGACTAATTTAATCGTATTATCGCCATATTTAGTATTTTTTAATTCTTCTTTTAATATTTTATAAACATTCAGGCTATGCTGTAATAACCCTCCTGGAAAAGATAAATGATATTTTGAACTTGCTGGAGAAATAAAGAAATCTGTTTCATTTTCTAAATATTTTATTAAGTCATTAATACCTACTCTGTCTACCGATTTTAATAGTTCAATAAATTCTTTTTTGTTTTCTTCCATATAACCACCTTTTATTTTTTTAATTGTCATTTTTGTAATTTTTATTTTTTATTTCGATTTTTTCTAATATTTCTAAAATCCTTTTATGTGCAATTATGTATTGCCACGTGTCATTTCTTTTATGTCTTTCATATTGAATCATAGCTGAACTTATTTCTTGGTTACACCTTTTTTCTATTTCATCAATAACTTTGTCTTTTTCTTCTAATTGGTGTTCTAATGAGTTCATATATTGTGATAATGAAGTGTAAGCCATATTTAAATTTTTATCTTCTTTTATTAGTTGTAAATATTCATCAATAGCTAATTTTTTTCTTAATTTTTCACTCATCTAACATTCCTAATTCTTTACATTTATTATGTATTGCTTGTAATTCTTCCATAGTAAGTCTAGTAAAATAATGATGATTACCATCTATTTTAGGTAATAATTCTACTACATTTTTATTTTTAACAAAAGTTATTTCTTTTCTTACAGATTTCCTCCCGAGTTCATGGTAAACAACAAACTCGTCATCATCTTGTGTTTTCCCATAATTTAAATCTTCGAGTTTAATGTCTTTATTCATTATTATCATTCCATTCTTTTATAATTATTTCATCAAGCCATTCATAAACTTTTTTTAAATCTTTTTTATCTTCAACTCTAAAAGATTTATCACGTCCAGCATGTCTTGTTTTAAAATAAAAGATTATTCCATCTCGTGTATCTAATGTAAACCATATTTTAAAATCGAGATATTTTGGTGCTTTACGACCTTTCATAAGAGTACTACTTTTTTCCCAAGAATTATTTTTCATTACATAATTTAAAAGCTCTGATAAATCTTTTATTGTCATTATTTCTTAGTTCCTTTCAATTCTTGCAACTTATTTAAATGTTTGCAAATAGTTAATAATTTACATCTATCAAATGGATTTACTATATCCAATTCTTTCTTTTGACTTTCGAGCCACTTATCAAATTCAACTAAAACTTCGCTATCAGTTAGTTTATTATTTTTTTTTAAACGACCTGCACAATCATTTCTTTTGCATAAAAATTTTTTTAATTCTTTATTTTCTTGTTGTAATTGTTCAGCATAACTCATTAATTCTTCTTTTGCTATTGCTTCAGTTTCATTATTAACATCTATCCTAGCAATTATATCAATAATTTCATTTAATTCTTTTTCACTCATCTTTATCACTCTTATTAACAAAATTTAATACTTCTTGATAGGCAGTTAATTCAGCTAATCTTCGCGTTAAAGCACTATCAATTTCTTCTATATGTTCTACTTTATTAATTTTAATAGTATCCATACGTTCTTTTATTTTATTTTCTAAAAAAGAAATAAGTTGTTGTTTTCCATTAAAAAGTCTTTGAATGATTGGTACTTCAACCGATCTAACAGTTTGTTTCTTTTTATCCATGACTATTAATTCACCAACAATACTAATGCTATATTCTATACTTTTATTATTCGCTTCCTCTATTAAATCTTTAAAACTTTCACCAGTATTAATTTTATACTCTATATCTGATTTTGAAATTTCTCCACATAAGAAATACTCTATAACATCCAATACTTCTTTTATGTTTCTACTACAACATTGATTCCACAACTTATATAATTTGTCACCATACAATCCCATCATATCTAATGATGTAAATAAAGGAAAGAAATTCGCATAATCAATATTTTGGGATTTCATTATTTCAAAACAAGTCGTTAATGCCATTGGATTACCTTCACTCATTTTTTGAAATATATCCCCTACGCCATCACCTGCTATAATTTTACCCATGTTTTTTCCTCCTTATAATCATTTTTTATAAAATCTGATATATTAAAATTAGTCTTTTCTATTTTCATAATAATCCTCTTTTTTAGCGTGTTTTGGTTTCACGTATTCAAAGTAATACATGACTCTGTTAAAAATATAAAGAACTGCTGATATAACAATTACAATTGTTAAAAAAGTCCCTACATCCATAATCTCATCTCCTTAGTATTTAAATTTATCTATTTTTTCTGCTTTTTCTTCTCTAGACAATTGTGTATAAATTTCTGATGTCTTTGTGCTATTGTGACCCATTGCATCAGCTACTTGTTGATAATCATTGTTAACATATTTTAAATAATTCTTTCCAAATAAATGCCTTAATGCATGTGGATGTCCTTTTCTCTTGTCTATTCTTGCTAATCCACATATTTTCTGAATTTTTCGCCAAATGGTTGAACGATGTAATGGCTTTTTAACATTATTCTTTTGATGAAAGATATACCCAGATGTGATGCCTATTGATTTAGCATAATTTAATAATTCACGTCTTAACCACTTTGGTATAATAATTTCTTTATACTTACCTTTACTAAAAATTAAAATACATTTTTCACTTTTTGATTTTTTCAACGATTCAACTGTTACATAAGATAACTCTGATACTCTTATTCCAGAATAACCGAAAATTAACATTATATAATAAACATCTAAATAATTTTTATTTTTAGCAATTCTAAGCATTCTTTTGTAATCTTTACTGTCTGGAATATTTTCTACAGATTGTTTTCTTTGTTGTTTTAATTGTTTTACTTTAAGATCATCTTTTTTTAAATAAATTAAATATTTATTAATAATAACAATATACATATTTGTCGTAGATATTTTATACTTACTTATTAAAAATTCTCGATAATTAATAAGATTAGATTTATTGAAAGTAGATAATTTTTTTTCTTCTAGGTAATTCAAAAATTGATTAAGACAATGTTTATAAATATTTATCGATTGAATAGATAATTCATCATCTTGTAAATCTAATAAAAATTTATTTATATTGTCTTTAAATTCATCTACTTTCATATAATTCTTCTTTCTTTTTGATTGCAACATTACCTTATACTTTTGTTGCATTATGTTAATTATCATTAAGCCTAGTGTTTTTCTAGGCTTATTTGATATTTTTTTTATAAAATAGTTTTTATAATTTTTAGACTATTTTTTTATTTCTCTTACAAGTTTATATTTTATTAAATCTTTTACGTCTCTTTCATTAGCTGCAATAAATATAAATTGATTGTTTTCCATCTTTGTTTTCATTACAATGCCATCTATATACTGAATATCTAAAAAAAGAAATTTTCTATTTTTTAATTGTTTTGAATAACCATTTTGATTTCTTTTATATCCACATTTTCTTAGTATCTGATCATCAAAATTTCTTATCTTAAAAATTTTTCCCATTTTATTTCTTCCTTTTAGAAGAACCTATATATTTGGAAGTTTCTTTTTTAGTTTCTGAATATAATTTAGCATCTACTGCTGTTGGTTTATTTTTGATTTTATCCAATTCTTTAGATAACTCTAATGTTTTATTAATAGCATCTTGTTTAAGTTTTTCTGCTTCTATATTCTTAGCTTCTAAATCTACTATTTTTTTATTTAAATTATCATTTTTTGTTAATAATTCTCTTTTTTCTTTAATTAAATTATCAATAAATCTCTTCTTATCTTTTGCATGTTTAGCTGATAATGATTTGGATATTTTAGCATTTGTTTGTAATTTTTTAATTGCAGCATTTAAAGCTTCTATATTCGCTTTTAATCCTTTATTGGTTTCTTTAGATTGAGTTAGATTATATTCACTTGATATGAGTTTCTTATTTAAATCACTAATTTGTCCATCTAATATTTTTCTTTCATTATCTGCTTTTGTAATTTTATTTTTTAATCCTTGAATTTCTGCGTTTTTATCAGCGATGTCATTATCGTATTTCTTTTTACTTACTATTATCATATTTTATCCCTTCCTATAATCAAAACATACAGCTCCATGGCCTTCGTTTTTCGCGTCTTTATTCTTTTCATCGATTACTGTTTTTAACTGTTTATCAGTTAAATAAATATTGCATTTCATATAATCTGAAATTATATTTTCTGGTTTTTCTTTTTTTAATATTTCTTTAAATTTTTTCTTCTCCATTTAAATCTCCTTCAAAGAATATCTTGGTTCTCTACCGTAATAAGTTTCTATAACATTTTCTATACACCTTGCCTCTAAAGGGCTATATTCTTTTACATTTGGTAATAATTTTTCAAGTGTTAAGATATATCTCTTCTTAAAGGTCCTTTCTTCCATTTGATAAAGTTCTTCTTCATCTACTTTTTTATCTAAATATTTACTACACATTCGCGATATATATTTTACAGAGCGACATCTTTTTTCATGTTTGTCATAAACATAATCAATCTCTTTCCCGCAAAACATACATCTAGAATAAATTCTTCCTTTTATTTTTTTATCTTTACTTTTTAAAGTTCTTTTTATAAGCTGATACACGTCGGGATTCTTTCCAATGTTTTCTTCATCCATTAAAAATTTTTCTAGATTCTTGTCAATATCTTCTGCGTCGTAAGGAGCTAATTTATTAAACCATTCATCGATAAACATATCTTTTCTTTCTTTGCTATCTGCAAATTCAAAACCGAAATAAGAACGATAAATTTTGATTTTATTTAATAAATTTTTAACTTCTTCTCTTGTCATTTTCACCTCTTAAAAAAATGAATTATTTTTTTTCTTTCGATCATTCCTCTCCCAATTTCTAATGGTGGCTTTCCAATCTTTCATAGGATTTTTGCCAACTTTCCAACCATTGGACTCGTAATAATCTAAAAAAACACGTACGTCTATATTGTTTTGCCTTTCAAGGCAATAATTTTTAATTTCTTCAAAAGATGGTTTAATAAATTTTTTCTTTTTTATATTTTCTTTTTTATTACTATCACTATCACTATCATTATCACTATCACTATCATTATCACTATCACTATCGGCTTTTTTGGGTTTATCTCGGTTTTCAAAAAAACCATTCGGTTTTAAGTCAACAGAAATTTTAGGCGGCCTTCCACCTAAAGAACCATTACGTTTATTTGCCTCACATTTAGCGATGTATTTTTCTTTGTCTCTGTCCAAAGTTTCTTTAAACATCGTAAAAACCAAATCTAACGCAAGATCATCTGTTTCTAATATTTTGCCGAAGATACTATACTCGTATAATGAAGTGAGTAATTCTCCTCTCTGTTCAACAGAAAGTTTTTTAACGGAAGCATATTGATCAGCATATAAAATGAAACTATTTTTATTTGTTAATTTCATTTCTTTCCTCGATTTGACAAAATCATTAATTTTTTGTACAATTATATTGTTAATTTTTTTAAATTAATGATTGATTTGTGCTGGTTGTATTTCGGGTACATCAGCACTTTTTTGTTCATTAATTTGCCCTAATCTGGCATTTATTAAAACAACTCCAAAAATAATTAATGAGTATAAGACAACTACTGATAATAAATTCATAGTTGTTTCTTTAATTTTTGTTATTTGCATAAAAGTATTCCTCCTATCATGAATATATTTCTTCTATTTTTTTGCATATTTTTTTTATTTTTTCTGCCGCTTCTTCTGGTGTTGGTTTATTGTGAACTATAACTTTTAGTTCATTAGTGCTTTTGGGTTTTTTTTGTTTTTTCATAATAATCACCACCTTCTTATAAGCCTAATTTTTTCTTAACCATTTTAGTTAAAGCAATCCTAGGCTTTGTCTTTGGTACAAAATACCCTTTTTTTTCCATTTCGGCCCTTACTTCATCAATAATATTTAAACAATTCCCTAATCCCATAGTTGGAATCAACTGCCTCAAATCATTAGCTGTTAAATAATCTTGATTCAGTATTTCTTCCCTATTTTTCATAAGTCCCTCCTATTGCTTTGTCTTTATAATAAAATTTCTATAGCTATTAAAGTGTTCCAGCACTTTGCATTATTAATTTTTTTCTATGTATTTGTTAAGTAATTCTAGAATTTTTTCTTTGTTATTAGATATTACTTTAAGAATTTCTGAGAACTCTTTAATTGAAATAGTTAAATTTAAATTTACATTTAAAGTAAGATCATCTTTTTTTTCTTCCATTTCTTTTCCCTCCTTCCTAAATAGTTTGATTTCTTAATATAGAGAGTAAACTCGTAAGTGTTAAGTTATTGCAACTAACATACTAGTAAATGTTAGAAATGCTAAAATCCAAAACCAATTACCAATCTTGTAAAAAATTGGGGTATGAGTTTCCTGTTTTCCTTATAAAACCAGTTCAGTGAGAACAAACCGACATTAAAATAGGCGAAAAATGTCTGGTAATGGAACAACATCTGCAATAAATTCAGATATTAAATTCGTAGATTAAATTGTGGACTAGCACAATTTAGTCTTCGTAATGAGCTTATAGGAAATCATTTTGTTTGAATGATTCCTTTTATTTTGTTTAAATCTAAATCAAATGCTATTGCAATTTTCATTAACTCATCAGCAGTTAATTTCCTCTTACCATTTAAAGATAAGTTAATTTTACTTCTTGCTATTTTTGTTCTTCTCTCTATTTCATATTGACTTATATTATTTTCTTTAAAGTATTCTTTTAAATAATTAGTTATCATAGGATTTTTCCTTAATTTTTTAAGATTAAGCACTAGCTTTTCTTCTTTTTTTTATTGTTGCAACTATTTTTCCATTTTTTTGTACAATTTGTGTTTCTTTAAATCTGCTAATTAATTTTTTTTCATTTTTATTTTTCATATATCTCTCCTATAACTTAATTTCAATAATAATTTCATCTAAATAATTAGATAACACATATTCTTATCCTAATTTATTCCTTAAGCTTTGGCATTGCCTTAGCTTTTTTATTTATATGATGATTTATATCTATTTTCTTAACATCTACATCAATTTCTACTCTGTAATAAAGTGTTATTGTGCTAGTTCCACCTGCTCGTCTACTTATATCATATCCCTGTAAACCTTCACAATCTAAAGACATATTATCTAAGATAAGCTTGAAATCTGAATTATCTCCAGTATCATGTATTACTAAATTTTTAATATCATTAAATTTAACAACTTTTTCCATAAATTACCTCCTATTTATTTCTTCCTTAGCTATCATCTAGTGTACCATTTTCGTACATTGATGGTAAAAAAATCTCATTAATTGGTTTTTTTAATATTCTTGATATTTTAAACATTTCTGTACTTTTAAAATCAGACTTCCCTCTTAGTTTTAATCCAAATTGTTTCTCAGTTATGCCGATTTTTTCTGCCATAGCTTTATTTGTGATTTGTTTTTCTTTCATCAAAAGTATTAATTTGGTCTGCATATTTTTACCTCCTTCTGTCCTATTGACGATTTCATTTTAGTACGATTATCGTACAATGTCAATACTTTTTTAACAATTTATTAACTTTTTGTTCCATTTTCGTAAATCAATGTTATAATATTTACATAAAGAAGGAGGGAAAATATGAATGTTTCGAAGTATGTTGGAGAAAAAATAAAGTTCTATAGAACAAGTAAAAATATCACACAACAAGAATTAGGAGAATACCTTAACACAACATCCCAAACAGTTTCACGATATGAAAGTGGAATTTTAGAAGCTAATCAAGATGTATTATTTAAGTTGGCAGAATATTTTAAAATTTCAATTAATGATTTTTTTCCACCAATAATATTTGATAACGGTACTTTGGTAGATATAAATTCAGATATTGCAAAAATTCCAGTCTACGGAACTATTAGAGCTGGAATCCCAATAGAAAGTCAATCGGATATTATTGAATATATAGATATTCCTAAAGAATGGACCAAAGGTGGGAAAAAGTTTTATGGACTAAAAATTAGTGGAGATTCAATGTTTCCAAAGTATAGTGAAAACGATATAGTTATCTTTGAACAAAACGATGATAAGGAAATGTATAATGGTAAAGACGTGGCCATTATGATTAATGGAACAGAATCAACATTTAAAAAATTATTAGTTAATGATAATGGTATCGTTTTACAACCATATAATACAGCTTATGATATTATGATGTTTTCAAAAGAACAAGTTGAGCAATTACCTATAAGAGTTGTAGGTATTGCTGTAGAAAAGAGGACGAAATTATAATGATGTTTTTTAATAAAGAAAAGATGGAATATACTGAAAAAGAAGTAATCGATGAATATATTTATAACTTAATAGATACAGTAAGTAAAAATAACGATGTAGATGGATATGTTTCTATTATTGCTATTTTGCATAAATTGAAAAAAACATATCCTAGACTTAATGATATCTATAATAAATATTTAAAACAACTTGATAAATATACAGATTTATATAATAAAACTAAAAATTCAAATGGTGTTTATATTTCACTTAATACACTGTCACAATTTGATGAGCCATCATGGGATTTAATACCAGATAGATATTTATGGTTTTCAACTTGTCTAGCTCTATTAGGAACACCTAAAAAACCTAAGATTACTAATCAAATTGCTAAATGGTGTTCATGGAATTATAATTGTTTTGCAAAATCTTCTATATATTACACTAAGTTATTAATTAATCAAGGCTTTTATGATGAAAGCGGTGGTAACTATTACGATTCGGCTAAAGAAAAATTAAAAGATCATAGATATAATATATATTTTCAATTAGCTGAAAATTACACAAAAATAAAAGATTATGATTCAGCAATAAAATACTATAAAAAAGCCGTTAAATATAAATTAGATTTTAAAGATATGATAGATAAAAAAATAGAACAATGCAACAAATACAAACAGTGAATAAAAAAAGACTACTGCTGGAACAGTAGTCAAAAAGGCATAAAGCCCTATAGAAAAAAACCAATACGCAATAGGAGTTTTTCTATGTATTTATTTTATCATAGATTTACTTCCTATTCAATAGAAATAAGGAGTGATTAATATGGCAGTATATAAATCAAAAAAGCCTACTAAAGATGGTAGACAATATTTCTTTAGAATAAAATATAAAGATATTTATGGTATTTCGCACGATTATACTTCTCCTAAATTTAAAACAAAAAAAGAGGCAGACGAAGAAGAGGCAAGATATCGTATTAAGATATCCGATAATAAAGCAAATACCAGTAATATAACATTAGAGCAAGTTTTTTATGATTTCTTAGAAGTTCAGAAAACATTAGTGAAGAAACAAACAATAATAAAAGATGTTAACTTCTACAGACATATAAAACCTTTAGGAAAATATAAAGTAAATGCTATAGATTTAAATGTATATCGTAGATGGCTTATCGAGTTAAAAGAAACACCAGTAGGTGTTATATATAAAAATAAAATATTAGGTTTATTTAAAAGATTAATAAGATATGCTAATATATATTACAATACTAGTGATTCATTAATAAAATTTATAGAGAATTTTAAAGATGTTGGAAAGCAAAAAAAAGAAATGCAATTTTTTACTTATGAAGAATATTTACAATTTGATAAAGTAATCGATGATTTAGATTGGCATACTTTTTTTGAAATGTTATATTTCTTAGGTTTAAGAAAAGGAGAATGTATCGCTTTAACGTGGAACGATATAGATTTTAAAAAAGGAATCGTAAATATAACTAAAACATTAACCACTAAAATAAAAGGCGAGAAATGGACAATTTCCAGCCCTAAGACTAAAAATAGTATAAGAGTTATACCTTTAACAAAAAACCTTACAAAGGACTTAAAAACATTAAAAGAAAATGCTCAACATTATGTTGATTATTCTGATGAGTGGTTTATATTCGGAAATACTAGACCATTATCGGAAAATACAATACAAATAAGAAAAGATAAATATTGTCGTCTAGCAGGAGTAAAACAAATAAGAATTCATGATTTTAGACATAGTTGTGCTAGTCTGTTAATTAATAAAGGAGCAAGTATTGCATTAGTGTCAAAATATTTAGGTCATTCAAATATATCTATTACGTTAAATACGTATACTCATATGTATAAAAGCGAGTTAGAACAAATGACTAATATGTTAAATAATTTATAAAAAAGTGTGTTTGAAAGTGTGTTTAGAAGTATTTTTGAAATTAAAAAAGTCCTAAAATACTGGACTTAATAGATAATTTGGAGGGGCCTACCAGATTCGAACTGGTGCTCAGGGAGTTGCAGTCCCTTGCCTTACCGCTTGGCTAAAGCCCCATTTTAGACATATCTTTCGATATGTCTTAATTTTATATCATGAAGTTATAAAAGTCAATGATTTTATTCTTTTAAAGAAATAGTAGCAATTTTATTCCTTACTCTTATTATCATATTATACTTATTTGAATAAAATACACTATTTGGTACTTCATATATTTTTTTATCAGTAACAGTTGATGGGGTAACATTTTTCATTTTAGCTTGATATAATTTTGGCTCTGAAGTTGTGTCATAACTATATTCATATTGAATATATACAAAATCTGTATAGAAGTCTTTATTGCTATTTTTATAATACGAAGTCGTTTCATCCCATTTAATATCATCTGATAAGACTACTAGAACACTGCCTCCATGTGGTACTATAACATCATTAACATTAGTACAATTTTTGTTCATATCACAAAGTCTTGATGTATAAGGATAGCTTGTTACTATTTCAAAATCATTTAGCTTATAACTTGTTTCATTAAGAAGTGTATTTTCTAATGATATTTCTTTACCAATACCAACAGTACCTATGTCTTCGTTTTTTAAAATTGTCTGTGGTCTTATGTTAACTGTTTTATATCTACCTATTAGTTTATCTTCTTGCTTTGTTAAAGTATTTAATATTCTTAATTGATAGCTTCCTTTAACTTGTTTTTCTGTTAGTTCATAAACAAAAACATAATCTTCAGCAGGATTGTTTTCATCATTATGTGGGATATCTTGACCTTGATAAGGTTTTCCAATATCAATAAATCTTGAACTTCTATCGTAACTAGGATATAAAACTTCATCACCAATATATATTCTAAAATTTGATTTATCTATTTTAGATGGTTG
Organism: uncultured Bacilli bacterium; assembly: GCA_947628325.1. Classification (GTDB taxonomy): domain Bacteria; phylum Bacillota_I; class Bacilli_A; order RF39; family UBA660; genus Coprovivens. The sequence goes on along the minus strand of CANQZL010000001.1, from coordinate 13,190 downwards.
TCCATTATTTTGAATTCCTAATTTTAATGCTAAAAAGTATTTATCACTATTAATTTCTAGTCCTCTAAAATCTACTTTAGTAATATAACTTTCTTTGACTGATAAAGTAAAATTATCTAAACTAAATGCTTGTTTAACAGTATAGCTTTTATTATATACTTGGAAATTAAGGAATAAAGATACTCCTATAACAATAATAAATAGTCCTGTAAAACAGAGAAAGACAAATTTATTTTCAAGAATATAATACTTAAGTTCTCTTATCATATGGATAAAATTCTTTTTAAAGTTATTATTATTTTCGTTACTAAGACGTATTTCAATTTCTTCTTCATCATCTTCATGAATTTGTAAATCGGCATTATTATCAAACTTTAAAGTTTTAAAATTAAATCCTACTCCTTCTGATGCTCCAATAATTAAGAGAATGTACATAGGAAATCTACTAATGTTAGCAAAATCTCTAACAAAATTTATAAATGTTTGATCTACACTTCCTGATTCCATTCCTACCATAGTTGTATGAGATAATAGGGCTGAAATTAAAAGGACTATGCTATATCCTACATTTAATAAAAAGTAGATATTTTTTCTTTTTTTAGTTAGTAAAATTATATATAAGAAGAGATTTATAATAAACATAAACAATATTACTACAGTTGTTAATAATGTTACATATTTATCAGCATAATTAGTTTCTGGAGTAGAATAACTTGCTCTAATATAATCTTTGAAAAATGTTGCTATATCTCCAAATTTTAATAGTAAATATAACATTGGTACTAATAAGAGAAGATTAATTATTTTATAATGTTTTGAAATAAAACCATATGGGTTTTTAATAATCATTTTATATATCCCTCCTATTCTTATTTAATTATAACATAATAATTTATAAAAAAGAAAAAATATGATTGCTCATATTTTTATTTTAATTTTTTTTTACTAATAATTGACCTGGTAAAAGATATATTGTCTCATTTGTAGATAGTAGTTCACGATTATCTACATTAAATTTATTAGCAACTATATCTATAGTATCTCCATCCTTTGTTACATAATAACTATAGTTACTTTTGGGGATTAGTATTTCTTGATCAGGGTAAATATAATCTTGACTATTTAGTCCATTTAAAATAGCTAATAAGTCAGGATTTATATTATATTTTCGAGCTATACCATATAAGGTATCTCCTTTTTTTATAGTATAGTATTCAAAATAAGCTTCTTTATTTACAGGTACTATTATCTCTCTTCCCTCTCTTATCATATCGGGAAATGGAATATTATTTAAATCTAAGATAATACTTTCTTTTGTATGAAATTTTCTAGCTATTGAAGATATATCATCACCTTTTTGTATTAGGTATTTATCGTACATAAAATCACTCCTAATATAAGATATGCCTATTTTTAAAATTAGTCATTAATAAATATTAAATTTTTATAATTAAAATTCCATTCACTATAAGTTATAAGTTTAATTTCCCCATTTTGAATATTATATTTATATAATGTATCTTCTACTAAGTAATAAACATTATCTTTATTTACATAAACAATGTCTTTTACTTTATTATTAGATATTTTAATTTTATCTTCTTTATCTAAATACGTTAAGTATAAGGTGTTATTTTCAAGACTATAATGGTAAAGATTTTTGTATATAAAAGATTCTTCTGAAGTAATAAGTTTATTTAAGGTAATGCTTTTTTCTTCACCATTTACATAAATAATTCCATTTTCATCATTTTTAGCTATTTTACGCATTTTTTTACGATGTGGAACTAATTCATATTCAATAGAAGCTTTTTTATCAACAATAAATATAGACTTGTCATTTGTTCCTAGAACATAGCTATCATATGATATTTCATAATCTAATTCCCATTTATCTATTTTTTTATTTTCTAAGTTAATTATATATACACTTTTAAAATTATATTGTTGAGTATAATCTGGTATCATAATATAATTATTTATTTTAGTAGCTAATGGTATATCATATATGTCTTTATCAAATACTTTAATAAATGATACGTCATCATTATTAATATAATTAAATCCTTTATAAGACCAAATTAATACATTATTAGAAGAATTATGAATTATATAGTTTTTATAATTAGTATCTTTGTCTTCTATTTTTTCAAAGTTATTAGGAACCTTTTTTTGAAATTCTAAAGGTATTATGTTAAAAGACACTTGTTCTTGTTTATAAGAACATAGTGGTACTGATGAAATAGTTTCACTATTAATTGTAAGACATTGATAGTCTTCATATTGATAATGATTTATATTATTTATTAATTTTTTTTCTTTTTGATAGTCTGTTTGATATATAAAACTATATTTTGTATTATCATATTTTATTTCATAGTAATAGAAACTTTCTTTATCATCAAAGTTTTCACTAATATCAAAATTATCAATATTATATTCTAAGCTATAAGATTTTGATTTAAATAAAGATAATATAAATGCTATTATAGCAGTTAGTAAAATAAGTATAAGAATAATGAAAATAATAGCACTTTTTTTTATTTTATACTTCTTTCTCATATACTACCTCTTATTTTATTATTCTGGTTTTATATTTTTATAACCATATTTTTTCTTCTCTTCCATCATAAAACTAGAAATGGCTGTTTCAACTTCTGTAAGACATTTTTTATCTAGATTGGTTATTACAACAGTTTCTTTTACTGTATCTATTGTAATTTTACCAAATATTAGACCTCTAAATACTTGCATATCATTAAATAAGTCTGGAGTAATTGTATTTAATGAATAACCATATAATATATGATCTTGTCCAATTAGAATTCTTTTATTAGTAAGGCAAAAAACAGAAGTCGAAAAAATATCTAGCATGTCATCATTTTTTTGACCAGCAAAAGTATAGATAGGTTCTTCTCCTGGATTTAAATGATCTTCTACTACTTTAGCATGTTTTCTTAAACGCCACCAAGTAATAGTCCCAGGATATTTAGCTTTAAACATACATACTTGATCATATACTTTCCCCATTTTTATTCACCTATTCCTTCTTCAATTAAATTTAAGTTAATATTATCGAATGATGTTAATGATAAAATTTTTTCTTCTTTAACTGTAATTAGATAATCACTTTTTAATGTTGATAATCTCTCATCTATTTCGTAAAATGATATTTCATTTTTCTTACTTAATTTACTAGTTTCTAATAAATAAATATTTGTTCTTTTATAAAAAGAAATTTTATTAATTGTTTCAAGAAATTTTTCATAAGTATTGGATGAATTATCAATTACGGCAATTGTCTTAAGATTTGAGCCTTCAAAATAATGTATAAAAGTTTTATAATTTATTGTTTTATAATATTTTTTATTTTTATCATATTTATCATCTATTTTTTCATAAATATTTTCCTCATTTATTATTGATTGTTTACTTGTTTGATAACTTTTATATATAAAATAAATATTTGAAATAACAAGTATAATAATTATAATTATGAGTGTGATTTTTTCTATGATATTTATTTTTTTATTCAACACGCAAACCACCCTTTGCATAGATATATTTTATAATGAATTAATTTTTATTGCAATAAAAAGGAAACTATTTATTAGTTCCCAAGATGTGTTAAAACAAAGGCAACGCCTATTCCTATGCCACATATAAATGTTACTATAGCAATTAATACTGCAATTCCAATAAATCCTTTATTGGCTTTATCATCTTCGACAATCAGTTTTATATCTTCTTTTTTAGCACCCTTTTTATTGGAATCAATTAGATCTTTATGATCTTTAGGATTAATAGGATATTTTTTTTGAATTAAATCTAATTTTGCAGTAACTCTAACATTTAAACTTTGTGTAGCCATCGTTTTTTCAACTTTATTTGTTTTCTTATCTTTATCTAGTTTTGCTTCATACTCTTTTTCCATTTTAGAAATTTTATCTAAATTTTTTAAAACCATTGTTTCTAGTGTATTAGCTTTTTGAATATCTGTATTATTATAAATTATTCTACTTATGGCATCAGAATATAATTTTTTAGCATCATTTATAGCTTCTGTTAATTTTTTGATTTCATGATGATATTTTGAAAATAAGACAGATAAAATTGAATCTCTATCAATAATTTTATTATTTATAACATATTCATTATCAGCTACTACGTTTTCTTTATCAATATTATTAGATATTGAAATTGGAGCAAAGTAAGCATCAGTCCACATTGGTTTTCCTTCTTCGGTCATTTTACTTATTAAAAAGTAATCAAAACCACGATATTTTTTACCAATTATTAAATCAAATAAAATCATACGTAAATAGTTTTTCTTAAGAGCTACTTCATAAGGCTTATCTAATTTAACTCCACTTTGTAGTTCGATAATTTCTATTAATGTATATAAACCTAAGTCAATTATATCGGCAATTTGACTAGCATCTTTAATACGATTACCATTGATACCTGATGGAGATTGCAAAACTCTATCAACCCATACTGCTTTATCTCCTGTGATATGTCCTTCATTAATAGCTTTAATTACATTATTTAAAATTGCTGTGCCAGAAATACGGGTTTCAATGTTTTTACTATAATTTAGAGTTGTAAATGTACCTATATTTCTATCTTCAGTAACAATCCTTTTAGTTTCTTCGTGATTAATATCAAATAATTCAGCTATATCAGCTTTTATTACGGCATAATCATCTATATACATAGTTTCTGGATTAATACTATTTGTATTTAGTAAACCAAAAACAGTATGATTCAATTGAACTAATTTTGAACCATCTTTAAAACTATTGAATACTTCAATAGTAACTGGCTCTTCCCTACGGATGCCATTATCAAGGGATACGATATAAAATTGTTCATTTGATAAGTTTTTATCCATAATAACTGCTCCTTAGTCTATATATAAAAAATTATAACAAATATTTAATCATTTTGGTAGTCAATTTGTTTAATTTTTATATTTTTTTAAAAATAAATTTTTATTTATAAGAATATGATATAATTAATTTAGAATGGAGTGATGATATGGCTACGCCACATATTGAAAGTAAAAAAGAAGATATTGCTAAAGTAGTTTTAATGCCAGGAGATCCACTAAGAGCCAAATACATTGCTGATAATTATTTGGAAAATGTTAAACATGTTAATGGTGTAAGAAATATTTTAGCCTTTACAGGTACTTATAAAGATAAGGAGATAACGGTTTTTGCATCAGGAATGGGAATGCCTAGTATGGGAATTTATTCTTATGAATTATTTAAATTTTATGATGTTGATTACATAATTCGTATTGGAACAGCTGGTGCTTATAGTGATACTATTAATGTCATGGATTTATTGCTAGTAGAAGATTGTTATTCAGAATCTTCATATGCTAAAGAACAATCTAACAATTCAGATAATATTGCTAGTGCTTCTAAAGAATTATTTGATACTATTAAAAAGACGGCAATAGAATTAGGTAATAATTATAAAACTGGTAGAGTTCATTGTAGTGATGCTTTTTATAAAGAAGATAACAATTATCCAGAACTTGTTAAACAATATAATTGTTTAGCTGTTGAAATGGAAACTTTTGCTTTATTTCAAAATGCTAAATTATTAAATAAAAAGGCGGCATGTATTTTGACAATATCAGATAGTTTTGTAACTAAAACTGAAATATCTAGTGAACAGAGAGAAAAAGGGTTAGATGATATGATTAAACTGGCTTTAGAAAGTTGTATCAAGTTATAGTTTATATTAATTATCTATTCTTTCTCTCTACTTATATTATTTTGTTAAATTAGTTTATTTCCTTTAAAAAAATCTCAATTTCTTGAGATTTTTGTTATTTATTTAATCTTTTGCTAAGATTTAAAGCTTGTCTTATTGTTATTTCTTTAGATAAATCTTTTTTACATAGTGGTTCAATGTCTTCAACGAAAGATACTTTAGGTCTTAATCCAGCATAATCTTGAGATTCTCTTAGTCCATCATAAAAATTAAAATCATTTAAGCAATAATATATTCTTCCATTAGGACTTAAGAATAGACATTTATATCTTCGGTATTCATAATCACCAATTATTTCATCTAAGGACATAGGAATACTTATTTCTTCTAAAAATTTTGAATTATTATCTAATATTATTCTATTGGGTAGATTATATAATTTATAATTTTTAGGTTCATTTTCAAATAATTCTCCTGTAAAAAGGGTAAGAATTCCAGTAAAAAAATCAGATTTTTTATATTTTATATCACTATTCATTTTAGCGACTCTATTATTAGATAAATAATCAGGTTTAAAAAGATTATTAAATATTGATAAAAGAGAACTTAATGTTACTCGTTTAGGAATAAATCCTCTTAATTTAGGTAAAAACTCTGTTATAGGGATAATGTTTTCTAATCTTGGAGCATTATTATCTTTTTTTGAAGAATATACTTGTCCATCATGTAAACAAATAAAGTTTCTATTATAACAATAAAAAATAGACAATATAACAAAAGATTCTTCATCAATGTTTAATGGTACATTATCATGTTTAGAAGTTATTTTTAATGCTCCATTTGCTAGTATTTTACTCTTATCAATAGGTAAAGCAATGCTAGAAATAGGATAACGAATTTCTCCTATATAAATATCATTTAAAGAGTAAATTTTATCTTTAGCCATTTTTTCATCCCCTTTTATTTTAAATATATTTTGAAAGTTCTCTGTAGCGAAAGTATATTAGCACATAAATTAATTTTTGACAAGTTTTCATCAAAAAAATAAAAAGGGTAATATTTTTATAAAAGCAATATTTTTACTATATTATTTTCCCTTTATTTGTTTATGTATGTTTATGAAATATATTCAAATCTTGATGAATATTTTAATTAGGATGGTGCTAGAAGACATACAATTTCTTTTTTCTAATTATTCCTTTCAAATATTAACTTATCAATATGCAAGTGTGTTTTCTTAATTATCAAAATTCAGTATAAAAGTATTGTATAAGAGTATTCGTTTGATATAACCATTTTAAGAATACTTAGTTAGTTTAGATAGTATTCTCCTTCACTTTTTAAAGTAGGATAAGGTAAATATTAATAAAAACAGTACCAACTATATAAGTCGGTACTAGACCTAAATTTTGAAATAGTACCTAACTCTATAAAATTAGGTATTCCTTTTTTATTTTATGCAAGTTTCCTTGACATATTCATCATAACATTAAAACGTACTTTTATCGAGACGTTTTCTATGTATTTTATTTTCACTCGAATTTTCCGAGTTTTCTATCAATCTGGTGCCGACTGCAGGATTCGAACTTGCGACCTACGCGTTACGAGGGCGTTGCACTACCACTGTGCTAAGTCGGCATAAGCTAATTATACACTTTTTTTTGTAAAATATAAATATTTTGTTAAGCTAAATTAAAGATAATGCTATAATGTTTTTAGAATAGGAGTTGGTTTTGTGAAATGTGTTGTTCTAAAAGATGTAAAAAAATTTGAAGTATCAAAAATGGAAGAACCTAATGCAAAAGATGGTTCAGTTTTAATAGATGTTAAAAAAACAGGTATTTGTGGTTCAGATATTCACTATTGGGACTTAGGTAATCCAAAAGGTCTTGTTATGGGACATGAGTTTTGTGGTGTTGTTACTAACCCTGGTAATAGAAAAGATTTAAAAGTTGGAGATCGAGTAACGGCATTACCTATTTCACCTTGTGGGCATTGCCCAGCTTGTTTAAGTGGTAATCCACAATATTGTCCAGAAACATGGAATAAAGCTGTTGGTCTTTCTTTAACTAATCCTGGTGCATATGCTGAAAAAACTGCTTTAAGAAGTGATTTAGTTTTTAAAGTACCTAGTAATATTACAGATTCTGAAGTTGCAATGGTGGAACCTACCGCAGTAGGATTACATGCTGTTAATCTTGCTAATATAAAAATAGGAGATAAAGTTTTAGTAATAGGTGCTGGTATTATAGGTGATATTTGTGCAATGTTTGCTAAAATGAATGGGGCTTCTTATGTAGCAGTTAGTGAAACTAATAAAGAACGTGGTGCAAAAAGTGTTTCTTTAAAATGTGCTGATGAATGGTTTGATGCAAAGAGTGAAAATTTTACTCAAGAGGTCAGAAAAAATTGTCCTTATGGTTATGATGTTGTATTTGATTGCTCAGGTAATTCTGCAGCAGTATCAACGGCCTTAACAATGGCAAGACCTAATGGAACAGTTGTAATGGTTGGAGTATCAATGGATACAATTACAATACCTTCTATTGTATTAGTAATGAGTGAATTAAAAGTTCTAGGAGCAATTGCTTATACTAAAGAAGAATTTGCCCAATGTATTAAACTAATGTCTGAAAGAAAAATAGATATGTTAAGATTTGTTGATGAGATTGTTTCTTTAGATGGTGTACAAGAAGCCTATGAAAGATTAACTTCTGGAGTAGATGCAGCTATTAAAATATTAATAGATCCTAATAAATAATGCTTAAAATTAGCATTATTTTTTATTGACTAATATATTTTTTTACTTATAATAAAAATAAATTTATGGAGTGATGGTATGATAAGTAATACTTGGAATTCTAATTTTAGAAAAGAAAGATTTTTAAATAATCGTAAAAAAGATGCCTACTATGGACCAGATATATTTGGTTATTCACAAAGAGAAAAAGTTATTGTTATAATGATTGATGCTGCTAATTTAAAAGGATTAGATGATGAAAAAGCCAAGATATTGATGATGCAATTAGGAGCATTAAGAAGAAAATTTAATTCACAAAAAACTATCATAAATATTTCTACTAATTTACCAAATCCTGAAATTTTAACTCCATATATGAAAATATTGGAAAGAAATTTAACTTCTAAAATAGAACTATCTAATATTACTTTTTTAAATGGAACTTTTGATTATAAGAAACAAAAAAATACTTATTTAACTCCGATAGATATAAATAGAAATAAAATTAATGCTTTTAGAGAATTATTTTTACATAATTCAGATTATCTAGTAGAATGGTTTGCTATCATAGATAATTCTATTACTAAAGCTGACTTAAAGTTTTTTAAAGGAACTAATCCTATGGCTGCTATTAAAGTTGCTTGTGATAAAGGTGATATTAAAGAAGATAATTTAATGCTTACAAGTACTCAAACAGAAGGTATCTTAGGAGTAATTGAAGGCTTAAATACTTATCTTGAAAAAATTAAAAATATTGCTGGATATGATGTAATTAATGCTCAAAAAGATGTGTTATTTAGTTTAGGCTATAATACATTAAATGATATCTTTAATGAAAAGAATTATAAATTACTTATTAGATATTTAAATGAACAGGAATTAAAACAGCCTCTTTATGAAAGAATTTTAAGAGAAGTTTATTATACGCTGCAAAATGATACTAATACTAATGAAGACACAGTATTATTAGGAAAAATACTAGAAATGGTTATTAAAAAATTAGATGATACGAATCCTCTTGTTCTAAGATGGAAAAAAGAACAATAATAAATGTAATAATTGGATAAATTATGTTATTATAAAGTTGGAGGTTTTTATATGGCAGAAGTTACAGTTGTTTTAGGTTTGAATTATGGGGATGAAGGTAAAGGTAAAGTATCTACTTTCTTAGCTGATAAATGTGATATAGCTTTAAGATGTACGGGAGGAAATAATGCAGGTCATACTGTTATAATTAATGGTAATAAAATAGTATTTCATTTAATACCATCAGGAATTGTTAATAATGGGACAGATGCTGTTATAGGTAATGGAGTTGTTATTGATCCTAAAGTACTATTTGAAGAAATAGATGTACTTAAGAAACATAATGTTGATTTATCTAAATTACATATAAGTACTAGAGCTCACTTAATATTTCCTTATCATATAGTAGAAGATAATCTTCAAGAAAAGTTAAAAGAAGATGATAAAGTTGGAACGACTGCTCGTGGTATTGGTCCTTGCTATATGGACAAAGCTAACCGAATTGGATTAAGAGTAATAGATATGTATAGTGATAGTTTTGAGAAAAAACTTAGAAGAAATATAAAAAATAAAAATAAAGTCTTTAAGTTATTTGATTTTGATACTTTAAATGAAGAAGAAATTGTAAAAGATTATTTAAAATATCGCGATATGATGAAACCTTATGTATGTGATACTGTTTCTTATTTACATAAAGCGATTGAAGAAAATAAAAGAATTGTTTGTGAAGGTGCTCAAGCTACAGGACTTGATATGGATTTAGGCGATTATCCAATGGTTACTTCTTCAAATCCTACAATAGGAGGAATTCAAACAGGAAGTGGTTTAGGAGCTAAAGATATAACTAATGTATATGGTGTATGTAAAGCTTACGCATCAAGAGTTGGTGAAGGCCCTTTTATAACGGAACAAGTTAATGAAATTGGTGATAAAATTAGAGAATTAGGACATGAATATGGTGCTACTACTAAAAGACCTAGAAGATGTGGATGGATGGACTTAGTAGCATTAAAATATGCTGTTAGAGTAAATGGTATTACAGGACTTGCTTTAAATCACTTAGATACAATTGGTAAACTTGGAAAAACTAAATTATGTGTTGGATATAAACTAAATAATAAGATTTATGATGAATATAGTGATGATATAATTGGTTTTGAAAATGAAGTAGAACCAATTTATGAAGAATTTGAAACTACTTTTGATATTCAAGGAGAGACTGATTATAAGAAATTACCTAAAGAAGCTAAAAAATATATAGAAAGAATTGAAAAACATTTAGGAGTACCAATTAAATTTATTGGGACAGGTCCTGATAATGAAAATATTATTATAAGATAAGATTATGAGAATAATCTTTTTCTTTTGGATTTATAATTATATATACACTTTTTTGTAAAGATGTTATAATCTTTATGTTGTTTAAGGGATATTTATGTTAAATTAAATAACTGAACAAAAAGATAATTATAAATAGTTTCTGGAGGTAGTTATGAAACAACTAGACAGAATAAACAATATTAATGATGTTAAAGAGTTAAATTTATATGAAAAAAAAGAATTAGCTAATGAAATTAGAGAATTTTTAGTAGAAAAAGTATCTAAAAATGGTGGGCATTTAGCATCTAATTTAGGGGTTGTAGAACTTACTATTAGTCTTTGTGATGTCTTTAATTTTGAATACGATAAAATTATTTTTGACGTGGGTCATCAAAGTTATGTATATAAGATACTAACAGGTCGTAAAGATAAATTTGATAAATTAAGAAAATATAAAGGATTAAGAGGTTTTCCTTATAAAAAAGAAAGTCCATATGATTATTTTGAAACAGGTCATAGTAGTACTTCTATTAGTGCTGCTGTTGGTATGGCAAGAGCAAGAGATCTTCATAATGAAGATTACAATATAGTAGCAGTTGTTGGAGATGGCTCTATATCTGGAGGAATGTCATTAGAAGCAATAAATGACTTAGGTTTTAAAAAAACAAAATTGATTATTATTCTTAATGATAATGGAATGAGTATTTCTAGTAATGTTGGAGGAATTTCCAGTTACTTAAGTAGACTTAGTTTAAATGAAAAATATATTAAACTTAAAAATAAGATAAAGTATTGTTTAGATGATACAAAATTTGGCGATGTTTCTTTTAAAGTACTATCTCGTCTAAAAGATGGTATTAGAAAGACTTTAGTTCCATCTAAATATTTTGAAGATATGGGATTAACTTATATAGGTCCTATTGATGGACATAATATTGCAGAAATAGAAAAGGTATTAAGAAGAGCTAAAAAGTTAAATGATCCTGTTATTATACATGTAGTTACTAAGAAAGGAAAAGGCTACAAGTTTGCTGAAGAAACTCCAGAATTATATCATGGGGTTAGTGCTTTTGATAAAGAAGTAGGTATTAAATCTAGTAATAGTAATAGTTATTCTAAAGAACTAGGTAAAGCTTTAGTTAAAATAGCTGATACTAATAAAAATGTTGTAGCACTTACAGCGGCCATGCGTGAAGGTGTTGGTTTAAAAGAATTTGCAAACAAATATCCTAATCGTTATTTTGATGTTGGTATAGCAGAAGAACATGCTGTTACATTAGCAGCTGGGATGTCTGTTTCGGGATTAAAACCTGTTTTTGCTGTATATTCAACCTTTTTACAAAGAGGTTTTGATCAATTAGTTCATGATGTATGTATGCAAAATTCACCTGTTATATTTGCTATAGATCGAGCTGGATTAGTTGGCTCTGATGGAGAAACTCATCAAGGAATACTTGATTTATCTTATTTATCTATTATTCCTAATATGACAATTGTTTCACCTAAATGTATTAAAGAATTAGAGACTCTTTTAAAGTGGAGTGTTAAGCAAAAATTTCCTATTGCCATTAGATATCCTCGTGGAGGAGACTATATAAGCTTAGAACCATTAAAAAAAATAAGCCTTGGTAAATGGGAATATCTTTGTAAGGGAAATAAGTTAACTATTATAGCTACTGGTAAAATGGTGCAAAAAGCCTATCAAATTATTCAACAATATAAACTAAATATTTCTTTAATTAATGCTCTCTTTATTAAACCTTTAGATATAGAAATATTAAATGATATAGTAAATAAAAATGAAAATATATTAACTATTGAAGATAATTTAATTAATGGAGGATTAGGTCATAATATATTACTTGCTTTAAATAATTTAAACTATAAAGGAAATATTAAAATATTAGGTTTTAATAATAAATTTATTGAACAAGGTACAATAGAAGAACTATATAAACAAGAACATTTAGATAATGAATCTATAAAAAAAGAAATAGATATATTATTAAATAAATAAACTTTTATTTTATTTTGATTTGATGTATAATAATTTAAATTTTTATAAAAGGGCTGGGTTTATGGGAAATTTAAATGATGAATTAAATAATTTAAAAATAACAAGTATAGTAGGGATTTTAGAAAAAGATATTGATAAATGCTTAACAATTATTAAGATGAAAAATCCTAATACAGATATAAAAGTTGTTAATTATGATGCTTCTACTAATACTTTAAATTTATATGCTGATAATTATCTTCAAATTCAAGGTTGGTATGATAGTTTAAATTCTAATGATCTTTTTCTTCATACAAGAAAAGATATATTAAAAGAAATTCAAAGAATTAATGCACATCCTCGTCGAATTAATCTTGA